>CADCPK010000224.1 GCA_902803215.1 uncultured Lachnospiraceae bacterium | reverse complement strand
TCGCGCGCTCCTGCTTTTTTAATATTGTATCGTATCTGTTCATATGCTCTCCTTCACGCAAGGTGTGATGAAGTAACCTACACATTATATATAAAAAACGAGGTGTTGTCACCCGAATGCTTTAGCGCGCTACTATGCTAACACGGTAGAGAAAGAAAGTCAAGAGTCTGTAAAAAAGAAACAAATGGGAGGAGCTTTCGTTTAGAGCAGCAGGAAAATCGTGATTTCCATCACATTCCATCCGTTTTCGTATTGGTATGAGATTGTCCCGCCGTGATGCTCAGTGATCTCACTGGCGATCGTCAGGCCAAGACCGGTACCACCGGTGGTCTTGCGGGCCGTGTCATCGCGGGCAAAGGCATCGAACATCACTTTAGCGGTATCAGGATTAATGGGATCTCCGTCATCGCAGATGCGGATTTCAACACGGCGCATGAGATTAGGCCGTACTTCCACTTTGATCTGATGACCTGTGCGATTGTATTTGATTGCGTTGGAGAGAAGATTGCTGACTGCGCGCCGCAGGAGCTTTTCGTCGGCATTGATGTAGAGCGGATCCTCCGGGATTTCAATGACAGGATCCAGATGTGCCAGTTCGATGTCACTGTAGTATTCCGAAGTCAGACGCCGCATAAACTCACAGACATCCATGCGGACAAATACGGGATTGTATTCTGAATCTTCCATCTTAAGGAGCGTCAGCATGTCGTCAGTCAAACTGCTGACACGGTCAGCTTTAGCCTGGATAATCCGGTAATACTCTTTTTTGCGGTCATCTTCAACCACATCGTCTTCCAGGGCGGAAGCGCAGGCACTGATCGTGGCGATCGGCGTCTGGAAATCGTGGGATAGTTCGAGGACAAGCCGGCGCTGAGCGTCGACAAGACGTTTGTTTTCCTCCTCCTGTTCAGCGATCGTACGGATCATGTCATTTGTGGCGTTACGCAGGGTGATGAATTCGCCCTCAGCCTGGAAATCAAGATTAGCGTCGCGCGCACCTGCACCGGTACGCACTGCGGCGTCAGTCAACTCTTTCAGCGGAAACTGAATTTTGCGGTAGATATACCGGCTGAAGAAGAAGGCTTCCACGATCAGCGCTGCTCCGAACAGGAACAGGATGATCAGATAGTTGGTATTGGGAGAGATCATTGTGCCTTCAGATGAATACACAATGTTCATTGCGTTGGGTACGTAAATCAGGTAATGGCGGCCGGCCTTGCTCTCGTAGAAGACAGAGTAATCCTTGTCGGCGTTGGAAGAGCCGACCAGAGCCAGCAGATCATCTTCGGTGTAGTGCTGCTTGGCGGTCCGTTTCTGGCCTGTAACTGCCATCACCCGGTGTTCATCATTGAGTTCTTCAATCCAACCGTCCATTCTGAGCAGAGTGTCTTTATTCTGAATCGAGCCGTTGACACCGATAATCCGTGTGGGAAGCAGGGAATTGGCGCCGCCTTTCGTGATGGCGCTCAAGATCAAAGAGGCCCCGGCAATCGTGAAGACGATTGCGATAACGGCGAAGAGCAGATAGCTCTGGAGGAGCTTTTTGTAAATAGGACGGTCAGGATTCATCGGGAACCTCAAATTTATAACCAAGGCCCTTGACAGTTACGATGATACGGGGGCTTTTCGGGTCATCATGGATTTTATGGCGGATGCTGCTGATGCGCACCATGATCGTGTTATCATCGCTGACAAACTGATCTGACCAGGCTGATTCATAGATCTGCCGTTTGGTAAAGATCTTGCCTGGAGAAGCCATCAGCAGTTCCATTATACGAAGCTCAGTTGCCGACAGCTGCACAGGCTTGCCGTCTTGTGTCAAGACCATTTGATTGGTGTCCAGAATCAGACTGCCGCAGTTCAGAACGGGCTTCTCCTTCTCTGCCTGCATGATCTCGCTGTAGCGGTAAGTGCGGCGCAGCTGCGCTTTGACACGGGCCAGGACTTCACGCGGATCATAGGGCTTTGTGATATAGTCGTCAGCGCCCGAACTCAAGCTCCGGATCTTGTCGTCCGGATCATTGAGCGCCGTCAGCATGATGGCCGGAATCTGGCTGGTCTTTCTGATTTCATTCAATACGGCATAGCCGTCCATATCAGGCATCATGATGTCAAGCAGAACCAGATCCGGATGACGTGTTTCGAACAGTTCGAGTGCCTGCGCGCCGTTCTCTGCTTTGACCAGCGTCAGGTTTTCCTTTCTGAAATACTGCGCCAGCGCGTCCATCAGTTCTGCTTCGTCGTCAGCTATCAGAATGGTGTAACTTGGTGAAGCCATTTCTCAATGAATACCTTTCTGTAATCATACATTAAATACGCGGCGAGGCGCGTTCATTCGACACCGAGATAAGTCAGTGTTTCCACTAACACATTTCGATCCGGTACATAGGCAATTCCTTTAAGCGCCTCGTCAACCGGAATCCATGCGGCCTTTTCCACTTCCTCAGACTGCGCTATGGGATCAGGCGTGCCTGCCGGACAGTGTCCGAGAAAGAAAGTGACAGTGCGGTTGTCTTTTGGAAGAGCGCTGGCAACTGTCTTGGAGAAAGAGGGGTCAATTAAAACATCAACGCCGGTCTCTTCCAGAACTTCACGATGTGCAGCCTCCTCCGGGGACTCATCTGCTTCCAGATGACCTTTCGGAAAAGACCAGCCGTGATATCCGCCGACCAGCAATACCATGTATCCGGCGGCACTTTTTTCAATCACAACTGCCCCGTAGGAGGGGATTGTCGTTTTGTCTGACATAGCATATCCTCCGTTGTTTTAGATTATCACGGATTATTATGGTTGTCCATTATGACGAGACTTCTGCAAACGAACTTGCAATTATATGCTATACTTTGATGTAAAGTGAAGGAACAGTTGACAAATGAATGCATAAGAATTAATATATATACATATTTATGCATAAATATGCAGATTATGGAGATGCAGCTAAAATGATTAAGCGTGTGTTTATCGACGGAGGAGCAGGGACTACTGGACTTGTTATCCGTGAAAGGCTCGCTGAGCGAGACGACATTCAATTGAATATTCTTCCAGAAGCTCTTCGAAAAAGCCCTGAAGCGCGCAAGGAGATGCTAAATGAGGCAGATATAGCTTTTTTCTGCCTGCCCGATGCAGCTGCAATCGAAGCTGCCGGCTGGTGTAAGAATCCGGATACGGTGATTATTGATACTTCGACGGCACATCGCTGCGATAACGACTGGACATACGGGTTTCCTGAACTCTGTGATTCAGAAGGCGGCAAGCTCCGGCATCAGATCAGGATATCCAAAAGAATTGCGAATCCCGGATGCCATGCGAGCGGTTTTATCGCCTTGACAGCGCCGCTCATACAGGCCGGTTTCCTTCCGGCTGATGCGATGTTGACATGTTTTTCTCTTACCGGCTATTCAGGCGGAGGGAGAAAGATGATTGAGGAGTACGAAAGTGTTTCCGGTGATTCACAGGGCCTCCCTGAGCCGTATGCCTCTCCCAGACAATACGGACTGTCACAGAACCATAAGCATTTACCTGAGATGGTTAAACTTGCCGGTCTCAAATGCGCACCGGTTTTCTGTCCGGTTGTGGCTTCCTTCAAGCGCGGTATGGAAGTGACCATTCCTCTGTTTGCGGATCAGCTGGCGAAAGAGAGAGGAAACAGTACGGATACAGCGCTTGGTGTAATTCAGGAAATCTATGCCGATTACTATAAAGGATCGATCGTACATTTTAATCCTGAAGGCAGTGAGAACGGTTTTCTGGCGGCAGGAAAGATGGCCGGTCAAGATGATATGGAGATCGCTGTTTTCGGAAACGAAGAAAGAATACTTCTCACAGCGCGGTTTGATAATCTGGGCAAGGGTGCCTGCGGCGCTGCTATCCAGAACATGAATCTGGTGCTGGGAGTGGAAGAGACCACC
>CADCPK010000223.1 GCA_902803215.1 uncultured Lachnospiraceae bacterium | reverse complement strand
AAGTATTCCTCCAGATCCTCAACCTGGGCCGAAAATTCTGGGGTAAAGGCTTTTCAGACAGCTGGTACGATAGAGCAAGCACGGCTCTTCAGGACCCCAATAACCGCTGGGTCCACTACATCAACCGTCTTCTCGATGAAACTGATCCGCATCTGGCCAAGACTGCTCTTCTCAACATGGGGTTTGAGAGCTTTATCCGCGGAACCAAAACCATCCGCGATATGCGAAAAATATATAACTGCAACATTCCGTGGCTCATTCTGTTCGACCCGACTTCGGCCTGCAACATGCACTGCGTAGGCTGCTGGTCAGGCACATACGGCCACAAGCACAACCTGAGCTTTGAAGATATGGACAAGATCGTCACAGAGGGAAAAGCCCTGGGCGCTCATCTTTATATGATGACAGGCGGCGAACCGCTCGTCCGCAAAAAAGAGATCCTGCGTCTGGCCGAAAAGCACAACGATTGCGAGTTCTCCATCTATACCAACTCGACCCTGATCGACGATGCATTCTGCAAAGAAGTCGTACGTCTGGGCAACATCACCTTCCAGCTTTCTATCGAAGGAACGCCCGAGACCAACGATTCGCGCCGCGGCGACGGACATTACGAAGCTGTCATGAAAGCAATGGACCTGCTCAAAAAGCACGGTATCATTTTCGGTACTTCCATCTGCTATACCAGAGTCAATATCGAAGCAGTCACGGACGAAAAATTCATCCGCATGCTTGCCGATAAAGGTGCCCGCTTCGGCTTCTTCTTCCACTATATGCCGGTCGGAAACAATGCCGTTCCGGAGCTGATGCCGACTGTCGAGCAGCGTAAATATATGATCGAGAGGATCCGCTACTTCCGTTCTTCCGAATGCGACATCGATTTTTATCCGATGGATTTCCAGAACGACGGTGAGTTTGTCGGTGGATGTATCGCAGGCGGACGTAATTACTTCCACATTAATTCTGCCGGCGACGCAGAGCCCTGTGTATTTATTCACTACTCCAACGCCAATATTCATGATAAATCGATCCTCGAGATCCTGCAGAGCCCGCTGTTTATGGCGTATCATCATGGCCAGCCGTTCAACAACAACCATCTGCGTCCGTGCCCGATGCTCGAAAATCCCGAGCTTCTGAAGAAGATGGTCAACGAGACCGGCGCGCACAGCACCGACCTTGAGTCGCCCGAATCTGTCGAACATCTTTGCGCTAAGTGCGAGGATTATGCCGCTACCTGGCAGCCGGATGCCGATGCAATCTGGGCATCTCAGAAGCACATAAAGCCAAGCTATGTGAATTACGAAGTGAAACAAGAGCAGTAAAGAAAAAATTCCCCAGTGTTCTTTCTCAATCATATTTAGAATTATAATTTCAGATTAGATTCATTTGCAAGGCGGAGAAAGAAGCCGCAGCAAGCTACGGCGACTGATGGCGCTGCTTGCCGGTGGCAAGCGTTTAGCCCGACCGAGCCATAAGGCGAGACCAACGCGGCAGATGAATTCAAGATGGAATGATAATTGTAAATATGAACCGGACAGGGCACTCATAGCGGAACAAATTGCCGGTTACTTTGACACAAATGATCGAGGCAAGACCGGCTAAACGGTAATTCACATAGGCAGGTATATTATGGAAAATATAGAATCGACTGAGAGCCTGGAGGATCTTACCCAACAGCTGCTGATCAATCAGCTGCGGTATTCCAAACAGCTGTCTCAGCTGACAGAATTTTTGAATGCATCAGGTGAATACAGCATCCTGTATCTGATGTATCACGAGCCCGATCCACATTCCGCGGGGGAATTTGCGGAGCGGCTCGATCTTTCCCCCGGCCGAGTGGCCAATGTGCTGAAGGCGCTGGAGAAAAAAGGTCTGATCGAGCGAAAAAAAGATCCTTCCGACGGGCGAAGGACCATGGTCACCCTGACCCAAAAGGGCAGGGAATACATATGTCAGACGTACACACAGGCGATAGATGTGTATCATAGTCTGATCGAAGAAATCGGCGAACACGATACCCGGGAGTTTCTTCGTATTACGAAGAAACTGCTGGAGGCGTCGCGGGTGCTGAAATGAGTAAATGGGGACGTTTCTTTCCGACTCATTTTGGGAAGCAAAAATGAGTCGGAAAGAAACGTCCCCATTTACTCAACAGGGTGGAACGAGGAACCGTCCCCCGTTCCCCCCGTTTCACTGCAGTCGGTAAAGGAACGTCACCACAGCCATACGGTTGCAGGGGTTCCATGGTTTGAAGAGATTACCCTCGTACCCGGTGGTAATCTCGTTTTGTTTCACGTTAAATCCTACTGTATAATTATATTCCTTGGTATATTCCGGTTCTTCGTCCGGTTGGCGACGAGAGTTTGAAAATGTACACGAATTAATCTCCCTGTTTTATGCCGCTTTTGTATAATCCATAACAGAGATTTCCTGCATCAATTTCTTTGCCGCATTAACAATCTGTTCAAGTTTCTCTGCCACTTCATCTGTGTAATACTTTTCCCCGCACTGTTCGCACTCTTCGCAGGGTACATTTTTAACAATAATAATACATCCGTTGTAATTAACAACATGGGTTGTAGTACTTTCTTTTACTGAATCACATTTACAGAACATGCACATTTTATTTCCTCCTTGTCCTCAGGTCGTCTTCAATTTTTTTGTACTCGGAATATATGCGGTTATGATATATATTTTTTGTGAATCGCTTCCAACAACAACATGTATTACCTGATGTTCTAAATTATACCCGAAGATCAAGCAACTAGGAAATGGATAATCATCCGGATAGTCTTCAATTATTTCTCCGTTTTCAAGGCAGGTCTTTACATCTGCTAAGAACACAAAAGGACCGTCCCCGTGTGTTCCCTAAAGCAGGCTCTGTATCTGTAAAACCTGTTTTAATCATAACATTAATTAGAAGACAATATACTATGCAGGCTGCATAGTTTTTGAAAAAAATTATTTGGGAATAAAAGAGGATGCTTCTCCTTCACTCACGGGAAAGCCATCCCCCGCCTTTCTACTGGACAAATTGTCAATTTTCATAAAATTGTCCAGTATCAATGGACAAAATGTATATTCTAAGGTAAAATGTCCGGTAGAAGAGTTCTGCTTTTTGGAGGCGTATGAAATGATTAAACGCGAAAAATATCTGGAACCAATCCGAGATTTTTATGATGGAGATCTGATCAAGGTTATTACCGGCATTCGCCGTTGTGGAAAATCCGTTATTTTAGCGCAGATATTAAATGAAATCAAAGAACGATCGGACAATATTATCTTTCTTGATTTTGAAGATACTGCCGTTTTGAATGCAATTCCGGACGAAATAGCACTGCTGGACTATATTGACAGCCATCGCAAGGAATCGCTGTGCTATGTACTTCTTGACGAGGTTCAGCGTGTTGAAGGCTGGGCCGGAGCATGCAGAACACTTCGGCTCAGAAACTGCTCTGTTTTTATCAGCGGCTCAAACTCTAAACTGTTATCCCGGGAGTTCACAAAGGAACTTTCCGGTAGGTATGTGCCTTTCCGGATTCGGCCCTTTGTATATAAAGAACTTGCAGAGTACGGAAAAGAACTCGGCAAAGAAATCACTCTCACCGATTATATTATCTGGGGAGGTTTTCCGAAGCGAATTGAATTCAACAGCGAGAGCGGCCGGCGAATCTACCTGAATGAGCTGAATGAAACTATTATTTTGAACGATATCATTAACCGTTATAAGATCCGGAAAACCGAGGTATTCAAACGGCTGGCAAATTTTGTCTTCCTTTCAAACGGAAGAATCCTATCCGCGAGATCAGTTGAAAAATACATGAAAGGCGCAGGGCTCCCTTGCTCTGTAACGACGATCACAAAGTATATCGGTTATCTGGAAGAAGCGTATGCCATTGCGACAGTCAAAAAATACTCATCCAAGTCGAAACGCGAATTGGAGTACTACTTGAAAGTTTATGATGAAGATGTTGCGTTAAACTCTATCCGTGTCATGAATAATCGTTACGATTTAACTCATAACTTCGAAAACATCGTATACAACGAATTGATCTACATGGGCTATGCTCTCCGGGTATATTATGACGGAGCTCATGAGATCGATTTTGTGGCTAATAAAGGAAACAAGCAATACTATATCCAAGTTGCCTATTCAGTAGCCGAAGAAAAGGCTTATGAGCGTGAGTTTGGGGCTTTTGCGAAACTTGATAATTCGTGTCAGAAAATTGTAATCACCAATGATGATATCGACTATAGTACAAGCACCGTCAGGCATATTCAATTTAAAGATTTTGTATTTTTGAATGAACTTTAAGTGATGTGGAACGGGGACGGTTCCTCGGGAACACACGGGGATGGTCCTTTTGTGTTCGCAAGGCAAAGAGATTATCCTGCCTTGCAGACACAAAAGGACCGTCCCCGTGTGTTCTGTGTTCCCAACTTTTATATGACCATCACCAGCGTCCCAACCCCGATCAGCGCACAGCCGATCAGACTTTTCGTTGTGAATTCCTCATGTAGAAAAAGAAACGCCAGCACCAATGTAATAACAACGCTAAGCTTATCGATCGGCACAACCTTTGATGCATTTCCCATCTGAAGCGCCTTGTAGTAGCACAGCCAGGAAGCGCCTGTTGCAAGGCCGGATAAGATGAGGAAGATCCAGCTTTTACGGCTGATCGACCTGATCCCGCTCTGTGTGTTTGTCAGGAACACCATCCCCCATGCCATGATAACCACAACCACCGTACGTATCGCTGTGGCAAGGTTCGAATTTACCCCTTCAATTCCTATCTTTGCCAAAATTGAGGTCAGTGCCGCAAAAACGGCAGAACCCAGCGCAAACCAGAACCACATATTGATCACCTCGTTATAAATCTGTATTCGTGTTCATTCTCCCGGTGTCTCACTTACACCTCTATTCAACTCTCTCATAAGTCCCGCTTCGTTGCCCCTGCGCCTTCGGCTATCTCGTTCGCGATCAAAAGAAGCTCCCTCTCTGACTCAATCTCATTCGGATAGGGATACGATTTTGAACTCTTTTCGAACTGTTTT
>CADCPK010000222.1 GCA_902803215.1 uncultured Lachnospiraceae bacterium | reverse complement strand
ACCGGTTCTTATGGCTCAGGAATGTCAGGAAACAGAGCGGGGACTATCAGCAAGGATAACACACATATCATAAATGTCTTTGTAAAAGGTCTTCAGATTACAAAAGTAGATCTGAATGATCATGTTCTTCAAGGGGCCGAATTCGCTCTGTATCGCTCAGCAAGAACGGATGAAACAGATCTGTTGGAGATCGATGACGGACAATACTATAAGGTAGCAGATTTTGATACCAGTTCGACCGGTATTGCAGTAAAAGAGCAGATCGAACAGTTGGAAGAGGGAGAACAGTATTATCTTGTGGAAACACAGGTTCCTGACGGATACAATTCCATCGCACCGATTCCCGTGCGGCTGGCATTGACAGATGTATATACGCCAAAACCGGGGACCGCAACGCAGAACGAGGAGCCGGAGACGGGGATCTTTGACTGGACACAGAATGCCTCACTGGTATTGGATGCCGAAAGCGGCGTTAAGCGGACGAATGCAGAGAATACGGAGAATCTGACCTACAGCGCAAATGCAAGTCCGGAAAGCGAAATCATCTATTATCGCGTGGTTAACAATCCGGGAGTCGAACTGCCGTCCACCGGCGGTCCCGGCACCGGTCTGATCTACCTGCTTGGCCTTATGCTTACAGGCCTTGCAGGCGCAGTTCTGCTGATGAAGAGACGGAGAGGGAACGCGGCATAATACCGGCACACAGATCATCGCAACTCTCGTCAGTATCCGGATCCTTGGAGCAGGCGTACTGCTGTGGAGGAGACGGAAAAGAATTTAACACTGCTATAAAAAGAGGCCAGTTCACTTCGGTGGGCTGGTCTATTTTTCATTCCATTTCTCTCTGAACAAAATGCGGTTATACGCATACAATGTAACTGTTAGAGTTTTCAGTTATTATGGGGTTGAATTATGGACTACATCACAATCCAGGAAGTTGCCGAGAAATGGGGGCTTAAAGAACGACGCGTGCAGGTCATGTGTCAGGAGGAGAAAATACCAGGCGTCAAGCGATTTGGACATTCATGGGCAATCCCGGCGGATGCTGAGAGACCTGCAGACGGCAGAGTGAAGTCTGGAAAATATATCAAGATGAAGGATGGTGCTGACAATGACTGATGCGCAGCAGAGAGAAGCCTCGAGACAGCTTTACTATAAGTGGGATGGTATGCGTTTATATCAGGAGAAGGCAGCGGAATTGGAGAAGGCTACATCAGCCAAATCGGGAAAGGCAGGTGAAAAGTAATGAAGAAAGATCTGCCTGCTGATAATGAAGCCATGGTAATCACAGACATGAATGCACTGTGTCGGAATTCCATTGAGCTTATCAGATATGCACGGGGCCTTGCTGTCCGACACATCAAGAAGACGCAGTCTGAAACATGGCTGCGTCTATTTTTTTCTGATTTTTAACCAGGCAGGATATACCTGTACTACTTAAGCGGCTTGACATATGCAGTGTACGGCCAAACGATATGCAGAGGCAGGGGAACGACGTAAAGTTTTCAAAAAATCTTTTTCAAAACCCGATAATTTGCCCTTCGAGTTACCTATATAGTATAGGGATCATAAGAAGACTGAAGCCCAATTATGGCAACAACGAAGTACATACCACTGATCAGGCATCTGTTGACATATATAAAATTGAAAACGAATAAAACACAGAGAAAATAATTGACTACTTATGGAAATTAAACGTTAAATCAGAAAAAATAGTATTACATCTGGATTCTTTAGCTTAATGTATGTATAATAAAGTAAATTCAAAGAAACGATCCAGAGTGTTCTTCTTCAGGTACAATGTAAATCGACGATGATCAACATAATACCAGGCTTCGAGAGATTCTTATATTGTTCCACATAGAAACTCTGATATTTGAAGAAAGAGCATACAAGAAATGAATCGATTGGATAAAATCAAGAATCAAATATATAAAATGGTGAAATTCAGGCGTCATTCAAGAACATTCCGATGCCTTTCCGTTTTTATGGTGAGCATCATTGTTTTTACAACGACCTATGGCCTGATTTTACCTGCGTTCACGTTGGAATATGAGACAGCATCGGAGATGGGCGGTGTGTATCTGGAAGATACCCGATCCATTGAAACCAGCGTGGTCGAGGAAGATTCCGTGGTCGAGGAAGATTCTGGAGAAATTATTTCAGATCCCCTGTCTGATTCTCTGAGAGCTTTCGAGGATCCGGATGATCCGGTGGAATATGCCGGGGACACAACCTTTGACGAGGATGAAGCAGCGATTTCCTTCGATGACGATTCCCCGGATGTGGAAATCAAAGACACAACGACTGTCGAAATCACTGGGGTTACTGGTCTGTCTGATGCGTTTGATAATTTCGATGCGGGTTCTCCACAGACGGAGGAAGAAGATGATGTACCTGTTTTATCTGCTTTTCCACAGTCTTCGATGACTGCCGTCAGCGGCGATACAATGCTGCAGCTCGACTTTGTACAGGCCGTACCGGCGGATACGACGCTGACATTCCGGCCGGCGGATCAACAATATTTCGACACTTATTATGACAGAGCGAAAATAGAGATTGACAGAGCATTTCCTGACTGGGCTGATCTGGGCTATACGGTTACGGACGGAAAATTCTGGAATGTGGTTCTTAGCAATGGTGCTGCAGACGTAACGGCTGCAGTTTCCTTTGGCAACTTTGCGGCAGATGAGGTACTTGTCGATGATGCATCTGACGACGAGGTACTTGCCGACGATATATCTATCGATGATGTATTTGACTTGGATGCGGACAATCTTCCGTTGATACAGGAAGAAGATCTGTATGCAAAGGACCTGTTTGACACAGCAGACCTTCTGACGGTTGTCGAGTGGAAAGACGATGATTCCTGGTATGTGTATGATGCGATGGACATCGAGACTATACGGGATGAAAACGGCAGTCTTTCAAAAATCCGGTTTGTGACAGACGCTCTTGATGATGGAGCGGCTGCTTTTGGTGTACTCTGTCTTTGCTGTGAGGAAAAAGAGAACAGGGATGGAATTTATGCTGATTCTGTAAATGAAGATGGAATTTAT
Organism: uncultured Lachnospiraceae bacterium; assembly: GCA_902803215.1. Classification (GTDB taxonomy): domain Bacteria; phylum Bacillota; class Clostridia; order Lachnospirales; family Lachnospiraceae; genus Blautia_A. The sequence continues at coordinate 843 of CADCPK010000222.1, read as the reverse complement.
GCTGATTCTGTAAATATGGAAGGCTTTGACACGTCAGATGACAGCTTCGACATATCAGATGAAGGATATGAAGATAACCATGTTGTCGGGTGGGTATCTGATGGCATGGACGCTGCCGAGAATAATGAAACGAATGAATGGATCACCGATGTGATGGATCCTTTTGATAATGAACCGCGGGATCTGCCCTTGTGGCACGAGCCAGAAACCGCCGAGGAAATCCTGAAGGAGTTTGAAATCGAGACTGAGACTGCCAGAGAAATCCTGAAGGAGTTTGAAATCGAGAGTGAGACTGCCGAGAAAATCACGGACGAGTTTGAAATCGAGAGCGAGACTGACAGGGAAAGTCTGAACGAGTTTGAAATCGAGACCGAAGCCGCCGAGAAAGGCCTGGATGAATCCAAAACAGAATTAGAGTCTCTATGGGATAATTTCGAAGAGATGGAAACAGAGACTGAAACAGAGACTGAAACAGAGACAGAGACAGAGACAGAGACAGAAACGGAGACAGAAACAGCAGATGCTGAAGATACAGTAGATACTATAACCTATCCCGCTCAGTCTTTTGCATCGGAAGGAGAGTTGTCTGTCTTTGTGAACGCACCGGAAGGCGCACTTCCAGAGAACACTTCCATGAAAGTGACGCCTGTGCATAACGATTATGACATTGCGAATATAACCGATGCCATTTCCGACGCAGACACAGAGAAGTTCATACAGCGGATCGAGGCCGTTGACATTGCGTTCTTCAACGAAAACGGTGAGGAGATTGAACCGATGATTCCGGTTAAAGTACGCATTGTTACACAGAAAGCCCGGAAAAACGAGGACACCGTAATTGTT
>CADCPK010000221.1 GCA_902803215.1 uncultured Lachnospiraceae bacterium | reverse complement strand
GGCGGAGATCAGCGCTCTGGGCGTGAAGTACTGGCCTGCCCCGCTCTTCTTGTCCTGTCCGTTTTTCTCCAGAATCTTCTCATAGATTGCGCCTTTGAGGTCGCCCTCCATCATGTACCAGTTGTCCTCGGACACCATATTGATGACCTTTTTCAGCATGACCGGGCGATAGATCTTGTTCGCGGCCTTGGTGAAGATCGTACCAATGAGCCCGCCGCTCTCCGACAATTCCTTCAGTATTTCCTCATATTTAGTCACAAGATCATCACCGTTGAGCGCGGTGAGATCCTTCCATTTACAACCTTCGGGCAGATAGCTCGGCAGGCCCATGCTCTCCTTCTCGTCATCCATCTTCAGGAAAAGGATATACGTCAATTGGGTGATGTAATCCGTAAATCCGACACCTGCCGCCGAGAGAACATTTGCGATATTCCATACCTTCGAAAGAAGGGCCGATTCCGTTTTCTGTGTATTTGCCATTTTTGAAACTCCTTGTTATGCTGCTCTCAGCAGGAACCGCGACATCGTCGTCATCTCTTCCGCGAGGACGGGAGCAGTGAAACTGACCACACCCCTGCGCCAGAGATCTGTGTCGATCTCGTTCAGATCCATGACATTGAGCGCTCCGTCGTTGATAATAAACTCGGCTATCTGCCGCATGATTTCTTTCTGGTCATCCGTCAGGACGCGCTGTGCCTGCCCGCAGTAAAGACTGAACCGCCGGGCATAGCCTTTGATGAGACTGACGAGTTTCTGATTCTTTCCATATGCATAGCGCACGATCTGGATAAGATTCGTCAGCGCATTGATGTTTGTCTTAACGTCGAGATCGTCTACTTCCCCAATCTCATCCAGCAATTTATAATTCTTCCAGATCTGATAAACACCGTATTGGCGGCTTTCCGAAAGAAGGCTGTCGCGCAGCTCGAGCAGCATGCTGTGCGTGATTACGGTGTCCTCGGAATTGTAGATGATCCGCAGTGCTTCTATGCTGTCCTTGTTGCCCTCCAGATATTTTTCAAAGTTTTCAATGTACGTCTTTGCCGTCTCTTTGGAGAAGCCCGAATAGAGCAGTTTATCGGGATCGTCGTCCGTCGTTGCCACGTACCCGCGATACATTTCCAGCAGCTTCTTTCGGGCCTGAATATTGCCGATCAGCTCATAAATCAAATCCATACGCTCGGTATTATTGTGAGAAGGATCAATGTACTGAAACTCGAGAAGTAGACCGTTTTCCGTCGCTTTTTGGATATTTCCGGCGATCGTTCTCGGGGCAAACCCGAACGTTGTGATGAAGTTGTCGAGATGTCTGCCGAACAATGCATTGTTCTCATACCTGCGATTTATGGAGGCGCAGTAATCTAGCAGCAGCCACAGGTTTTCATCGCTCAGTTCATTGTGGGCGAGGTGCTCCAGCAGCGCATCCAGTGTGAGTGTTTTTTTACCGGGACGAGGGCCGACTACAGGTTTCGGGACGTACTTTTCATGTTCTGTCACGCCGACCGCATCGACGAGGTAATAGCATTCTTTGGTGTCGGCATTCGGCGTCACTTCGCGCAGACGATCATCTTCGATAACGCGGCAGCCGCGTCCCTTCATCTGCGTATAGAGCACATCGGAATAGACGTCTTTCATGAACAGAACAACTTCAAGCGGTTTCACGTCCGTACCCGTCGCCACAAGCGTCACCGTGACGGCAATGCGGAAATCCTTCTCTGTCCGCAGGTCACGGATGAGGCCGTTGGAATCTTCTGCCGTATAAGTGATCTTCTGTACAAAATGCTCAGGGACTACACCGGCCTCGAACTCTTCACCGAATACCTGCTTGGCCACTTCAACGATCTGGGTGGCGTGATAGTCATCCTTGGCGAAAATGAGCGTTTTGGGAATGTACTCCCATCGCTTTTCCCTCTCGGGGTAGAGATCTTCATAGATGGCTTTTTTGTAAGCCTCCAGCACTTTTCTGATCTGGTCGAGATTCACCACCGAGCGATCCAGCGCATTCGGATCATAGTCGACTCTTTCCGGTGCCTTATATACCGTCTCCGCACCGGTTCTTCGGGAGATTTCTTTAACCCTTGTGCCGCTCTTTATCGCCCCGCCGTGTTCCGTCACCTGCGTCTTGATTCTGTAGGTACGGCACGAAACATTAACCCCGTCAACAACCGATTCGTCGTAAGTGTAATTCTCAATGATAATATTATTGAAGAATGCATACGCTTCCGGCGTCGGTGTCGCGGTGAGCCCGAGCACATGGGCATCGGAGAAATAATCGAGGACGGCACGCCATTTCCCATAGATGGAGCGATGGCACTCGTCTACGATGATGAGCTGAAAATAATCGGGCGGGAGTTTCAAATTATCGCCTAACTGTATTACTTTAGTATCTTCCTTTTCCTCATCCGTTGTGTTCTTTTCATCCTCGGCATCCTCGTCACTATCACTCGGAAGCGCGGTCCCCGTCAGGACGGCAAAAAGTTTCTGAATGGTAGATATGACGATGTCCGCTTTTATATCATTTTCTTTTTTCAGCCTCTTGATCTCGTAGAGGGAGCTCATTTCCTGCCGATTTTCCGTACGGTCAAATGTACTGAATTCACTCTCCGTCTGCCGCGCCAGATTATTCCTGTCGACAAGAAACAGGATTCTTCTGACCGGTGTGTAATTGAGAAGTCGGTAGCTTGCGAGGCATGCCAGATATGTTTTACCTGAACCGGTCGCCAACACGGCGAGGCTCTTCTTTTCCCCGTCCTTGATTGCATTCTCAAAGTTGGCCTCTGCCTCATACTGGCAATCGCGTAATCCTCGCCTTTCCAGACGTGGGAGCGCGCCGTACTCGGAAACCTGGTTGATCAACTGCAGCATCTTCTTGGGAGAGTGCATTTCGGAAAGCTCAACATAGTCGCTGTCCCGCTGCAGCATGTTCTTGAAGTAAATCTTTTTACCGTTGGCCAGATACACCAGCGGGATCAGATTCGGATACCACAGGCCGTACCAGTTCTGCGGATTACAGGCATAATCCTCAGCCTGCCGCTTTACGTCCTCACCGAGCGGGTTTTCTTCGCGCTTAGCCTCGACAACGGCGATGGCCTTATCGTCGACAAAGAGAAGGTAGTCGCTTTCGGTGTTGCCCTGCATGAGCGCTTCCTTTACCGCAGACGCGCTCCTCGGAACATACTCATCCCTCGATACGATTTCCCACCCCGCGTTATTTAGCTGCTTATCTATTTTTACTCGTGCTCTTTCTTCGGGCTGCATTCTCAGCACGTCCTTTCCTCATGATTTAGAAAATCGGGACATTGCACTCCTGTTTTCGTCACTATCTACCGCTTCGAGAATATCCTCTTTTCTTAAGACACCCTCTCAGGCTGAAATACGGTATACATTAGCACACACCTCGACGACGAAAGATCTGATTGAGGTATGCCATTATTGTTTATTATATCAGGACAAATTCATGAAATCCACACTTATACAGGGCAAATAAGTGAAAACATAAAAACGTCTCTAAGTGCTAAAAGGAGCCCGCCCCTTTCGAGTCGGACTCCATGTAACAATCGTTTTACACAACATGTAATCATTTGATTGCAATTGATGCTTATATGTGATATACTAAGGCTGGGAAAAGACGTATACATTGAGATTGGAGGTAAAGAAAATGGCAAGCACTCTGGTCCAATTCCGTGCAGAAGAAACGGAAAAGCTGAAATCCGTTCAGATCCTTGAAAGGCTGGGATTATCACTTCCGGCATACCTTCGGATGTGCATGTCCAGACTGAATCAGGAAAACGGGATTCCCTTCAGTATGAAGCCGGAAGAAGAACAAAACCCCGGCGTTCGCGCTTTGCAGAGAGCAAGCAGGATCGCCGAGGAATATGGTATTTCCGATATGTCATTGGATGAAATCAACGCTGAAATAGCTGAAGCGAGGAAGAACCGCCTATGAAAT
>CADCPK010000220.1 GCA_902803215.1 uncultured Lachnospiraceae bacterium | reverse complement strand
CGGAAGTGAGGAGATCTACATGGGCAGCGCGGACTGGATGCCCCGTAACCTTGACCGAAGGGTCGAGATCGTCTTCCCGGTGGAGGATGAGGGGATCAAGGCTGAGCTGGTGCATATTCTGGATCTTGAGTTCCGCGATAATGTCAAAGCGCATGTCCTTCAGCCGGACGGCAAATATGTAAAGCCGGACAAACGCGGAAAGACACCGGTGAATTCTCAGATGGAATTCTGCCGTGAAGCGACCGAGAAGGCGGAGAAGGCAAAACATCAGGCAGATAAGAGGAGGACGTTTGTTCCGGCAGAGCCTGTGATAGAGGAATGATTTATTTGTATGGTCTTTGCAGCAAGAGCTTCGGCGTATTAGGAAAAAATATGAATTAACAGCGAAGATGACCGGAGGGAAAATAAGTGAGCCTTAACGATGACAGACCTGATGGCGCAGAAAGCATACAGGAAAACGGGGCAGAAGAGAAAAACAGTCCCCCTTCTTCGTGGGATAATCTGCGGAAAAGTATCAAAACAGCCGGAGCTGCGACTGAAAATACAAGGCAGGATCCGGAAAGACATACAGAGGTTAGTGACCCGGGAGAAGAACCCACGGAAAAACTGCCTGATACAACGAGAAGATCTTCACAGACAGCGGAACATAGATCCGAAGTGCGCAGATCTTCACGGACAGCTGAACAAAGAACCGGAGCACGCAGAGCGTCACAGACGGCGGAACAGAGAGCCGGAACACGCAGATCGTCACGGCCTGCGGAGCAGAGAACCGGAACACGCAGGGTATCGCAGGATTCCGGCACAGAGCGAAGACAGCGGGTGAATCGTGAAGCCGGAACCGGTGCAAGACCAAAACCTCGCAGCAGTGCGGAAGCGCAGAGAATGCGCGCGAGAAAGCGTCGTAAGAGTAAAAAGGCACAGCAGATGCGGATCATCGTCTATGCGGCGGCAGCGGTGTTTGTTCTGCTTATTATCCTGCTCGTCTTTGGCATACGGGGATGCCTTTCCAAAAGGAATGCATCGAAAAATTCGAGCGAGATTACTGCAGAGGCGGCAGGCAGCGGCGGTACCGGAACAACGGAAACAACCGCTGAGGAAGTTCTTCCTACCCCCACGCCGGAACCGACCGAGCCTCCGATGCCGCCAAAACCGGACATCGATATCAACAGCTGGGAGTATATTCTGGCGAATGCGACGCATTCTATCGACGATTATGCGCCGGAGGTAGCGCAGTTTGAGGACGTAATGCTGGATTACCGCATCATTGATGCCATGCAGGCTTTTGTGGACGATGCACGCGCTCAGGGGCTGAACGTTATTATGTCTTCGGGGTATCGCGATTATTATACACAGACAAGTCTGTTCGAGGCGAAGGTTGCAGAGTACGGAGAAGAGGAGGCCGCGACGATCGTGGCACCGCCCGGAACATCCGAGCATCAGACAGGCCTGGCTGCGGATATCACCGATGACTATTATGATTATATGAACGAAAGCCTTGAAAACACCGAGCTTTATAAATGGATGAGCGCTCACTGTCATGAATATGGGTTTATCGTTCGTTTCCCAAAGGGGAAAGAGGATATCACAGGAATTATCTATGAGCCCTGGCACTATCGCTATGTCGGTGTCGAAGCGGCTACATATATCATGGAAAACAATCTTACGCTGGAAGAGTTTATCGAACTCTACAAATAACTGTTTGGAACGAATTCCTTTATAGACATGACATAACCGGAGGAGAAATATGGAAGGAGATGTCAATTTCGGCGGAGAGAACAGGGGACCCGAACAGGATCCTAATCCGAATCCCAATCCCAACCCGAACCCCGGCCCGAAACAAAGGCGCGGCGGGAAGAATCCTTTTAACAGAAATATGAAGCCGATAAAAGTGAACGGATCGCCCTGGCTCTGGGCCTTGGGCGCAGTTGTGCTCGTTCTGGTCTGGGTCATTTCGGGCAGCTTTTATCGTGTGGATGAGCAGGAAGCGGCTGTGGTGACCATGTTTGGAAAGCATGTGCGGACGGATACGGCAGGTCTGTATTTTAAGATCCCGCTGCTGCAGAGGGTGGAAAAAGTCGATACGACGATACATGGCACCGGCATCGGTTATGCGGTAAACAATGACGGCCAGACTTTTACCGTGGAAACCGAAGGGATCATGATCACCTCGGATTTCAACCTGATCGATATCGATTTTTACATGGAGTACAGGGTCACCGATCCTGTGGCGTATCTGTATAATTCTGCAGATCCCGAGAATATTCTTAAAAACATGGCTCTGGCGGCCATTCGTTCCACGGTGATCGATTATACGGTTGATGATGCCATCACGGTAGGAAAGTCGCAGATCCAGACGGAAGTCAAGCAGAAAATGCAGGAATCACTTTCGGAAGAGAATATCGGCCTGCAGATCGTGAACATCACAGTGCAGGATGCGGAGCCGCCCACAGCGGAGATCGTAAGCGCATTTAAGGCGGTGGAGACTGCCAAGCAGGGAAAAGATACCGCGATCAACAATGCGAAAAAGTATCAGAATGAGCAGATCCCTGCCGCAGAGGCAAATGCGGACAAGATCATTCAGAACGCGGAGGCAAAGAAACAGGCCAGGATCGCGGAAGGTGAGGGCCAGGTTGCACGTTTTAACGCGATGTACGAGCAGTATAAGCTCAATCCACTGATCACAAAGCAGAGAATGCTGTACGAGGCGATGGAAGAAGTTCTGCCGAACGCCAGGATCATTATCAGCGATGGCTCGACGCAGACGGTTTATCCATTGGACAGCTTTGTCGGAGCGCAGTCGGAGTTCTCTGCGGATAAATATATTGTAACAGAGGAGGATCCGTCATGAAGAACAGAGTTAAATGGATTCTCATAGGAGCAGTGTGTCTTATTGCTGTCATGATCGCGGGCGGAGCGTTTTATACCGTTCCCATCAATCAGTATGCCGCAGTCAGGCAGTTTGGAAGAATCGTTCACACGGAATCGGAGCCGGGGCTGAAGATGAAACTTCCGTTCGTCCAGAACGTACAGCTGGTTTCGAAGCGGCTCAAGCTGTTTGATGTGCCGATCTCGGATGTCATTACCAGAGACAAAAAGAGCATGATCGCGGACAACTACGTTCTTTGGAGAGTGGTAGATCCCACTAAGTACATAAGAACGCTGGATGCGGTGGATGCCCGTGCGGAGGAGCGCATCGAGGCGGCCGTATACAATGCGCAGAAGAACGTAATTTCCTCCATGAGCCAGGACGAGATCATCGAGGCCAGAGGAGAAAAGCTTACGCAGCTTTTGACGGATGAGGCCAACTCGGACATCGGTGATTATGGGATCGAAGTGGTGACTGCCGAGATCAAATCGCTTGACCTGCCGGACGACAACAAAGAAGCGGTCTATACCCGAATGATCTCTGAACGGCAGAATATCGCTGCGTCCTATAAGGCGCAGGGTGATTCCGAAGCGCAAAAGATCCGGAATGAGACGGACCGTGATGTGACGGTCATGAAAGCAGATGCGCAGAAGCAGGCCGAGATACTCGAAGCGGAAGGCGAAGCAGAGTACATGAAGATCCTGCAGGAAGCCTACAATACAGAAGAGAAGGCAGATTTCTATAACTTTACCAGGTCGCTGGATGCGTTTAAGAAATCGCTCTCCGGAGACAATAATACGGTGATCCTGGATAAGGATTCGGAGCTCGCCGGGCTTTTGTATGGCGGGACGGAGTGAAACAGGGAACACACGGGGACGTTTCTCGATGAGTAGATGGGGACGTTTCTCTCCGACTCATTTTTGCTTG
>CADCPK010000219.1 GCA_902803215.1 uncultured Lachnospiraceae bacterium | reverse complement strand
GCAGGGCATGCAATGGACTTGATGGATATTGCAAGACATGCCGGAGTGAATCGTGTGAGATTGGATTTGACGATGGAAACTGAAAGGAATACAGACAAAGCTCTAATGGTTATCGCAATGATGAATTTAGAAAAAGGGATGTCGGAGGAAGAGTGCACTGAGGATCTGATAAAAAAAGCCTCATCGTATGAACTGTTCACTATTTGCAATCTCCTTACAGATTTCGGATGTGAAAATGAAATCGTTTACGAACCGGAGTTATCAGAGAATCTTGTGATAAAGGCTAAGAAACAAACAGTAGAGGAGGAGAGCATCACTTTTGACCCAAAGTTGATGATGGAGGAACTCCGGGAGAAATGTTTCATATTTGTAGATATGGATGAAGATCAGCCTGGCGTTTTTGTTTCCTTAAACCTGTATAAAAACCGCGTAAGCGGTAGATTGCTGGAGCAGTTATAAAATGAATCATGTGGCAAGTATAGAGGAAGGGAACGGATGATAACTTGGCTGATGAAGGGCTATCAATAGGATTATCATCTATGTGCCTCCAAATGATGAAATCAAAGAGTTCATGCAATCCCTAAGCTAAGAGACAACAGTAAATGAATACGAAATATAAAAAAGAAGGACGGCACCAGGATAACGGAAATCGGGAGGTTAAATCATGACAGAAACAATAAAAATCGATTCTTTGGAATTTGAAGGCAAGGCATTTGTTTTTGATAATACCATTGCAGAATTCGTGATTGGAGATAAGCGTTATTTTCATGACGAATATGATCAATTAAAAGGGTACCCTTATAATGCGTACTATGGTGAAGATGATCCGGAAAATACCGTTGTAAAAGCGGTTCTGGAAGCTGGCGGTGTTGTTCGGCAGAAGATATCAGGAAAGACGGACTATTACGTGGTTGGTGTTTACGATAATAAGTACAAGGATTATCAGAAGCAGAAAGAAAAAGGAAAGCCGGTCGTTGCTATCTCTCTCGAGGATCTGATGCGGAATCTGGGATTAGAAAAAAATGAAGGTGGGAAGGGAAATAATGAATCGGAATTCGTGTATATATATGAACCGTCAGGCCAGGCTCCAATGTCATATGCTGCAAAAAGCATCGTTGTAGAAGACATCGCGATAGAGGGAGAAGATTGCTCCGATTGGGAATACACGATCGATGGAGATCCTGAAAAGCTACATATTTTTGATTATGTTGGAGATGAAGATGAAATTACAATTCCCACATCCATTGACGGGAAGACGGTCTATTTGACCCCTCCTTTTCCCGGCACACGTTCCTTTCCGAACTGCAAGGCAAAGACGATCCGGATCCCGGGAAGCTTCAAAGAGATTCCTGTCGGACTGTTTGAATACAACGAATTCATTGAAGAAGTCGTGGTTGGCGCGGGAATCGAAGTAATCGAAACCAATTTCTGCTTTGCTGCAGCAAATCTCAGAACGATCCATTTCCCGGACACGATAAGAGAAGTCGGGGGCTGGATCCTGAAAGGCACCGCATGGTATGAGGCGCAAGGAACTGAAATCATCGCCGGAAATGTCTTCCTGCATAAGTTTGCGGAGGAGTTTCCTACAAATGAAGATGCTGTCTATGCAGTTCCGGAAGGGGTATCCGTTATTGCGGGATTTGCTTTTTTTGAGGATGGCAGCGATCGTAATCCGACCTATATTAAGAGTATAGAATTGCCTGAGTCAGTGCGGTATATATCCGACTGTGCATTTATCCTGTCAAAGATCAGCTCAGTAAAAATGCCTTCTACGGTCGAGCATATTGGGAAAAAGGCTTTTAACGGTACTCATCTTAGAAGTTACTATGAGAAAAAGCAATACTTTGTCATAGGGGACTTACTGTATGAGTTGATTCCCAATGAACCCGTTGCAACAATTCCAGAAGGGGTAAAAAAGGTTGCTGATGAGGCAGTATCATCCTATTCAGCATGGGAACTGGAGGAACTGTCATTGCCTGACTCACTCGAAGTAATTGGAAAGGCTAGCT
>CADCPK010000218.1 GCA_902803215.1 uncultured Lachnospiraceae bacterium | reverse complement strand
TTCGTGAGCACGTGGCTCACTTTTTCAATAGCACAAATGGCTCAAAAATTCATGAGCACATGGCTCACTTTTTCATTGACATTCACATATACACCCCTCTTTTGATTTTATATTTTAGGTTTTCAACCAATGTAGTCTTCGTATCATATAGTTTAAAAAAACAATAGTTATATTCCGGTGCATTGGAATAAGGCGTTTCCAACATATATCGATCACCTGGATGATACTTCATCAGTGTAAATAATTTTTCATAATCATCTCGGGGCATACCAACATCCAAATCATCGTCCCACGGAATAAAGCCTTTATGCCTTGCCGCTCCGAGCATCGTCCCACCCAAAGCATAATATCTCAGATTATGGCTAATACAGAAATCATGAAACCAATGTAGCATTTCTAAAAGACATTCCTGTAATTCTTTGCAGCGCACTCCATCCATAAGAAAACTCCATTCTATTAACTGTTTTATTTCAAATGTCTGTATTTCAGAAGACTCTTTACAATGTACCAACACATATAATACGAAGCAGTAAATGGATTAAGCCCAACATACCTATATGTATTCCAATTCATTTTTGCTGCTTTTATCTTATTGCTGGATTTAGAAGCCTTTGCAAGTCTATATATTAAAAGCGGCTCATCAATACCATAAGCATCCCGTCCCTCTGCTGTTATTCCCAGCCAAATAGCAAAATCTTCGTGCATTTTATCACCAATGGCATAGTGCTTACGATACAGCGCCGCATTGACTAGCACGGATGAATTTGAAACAAGATTCTGCTTTAGCAACTCTCGATATGGAAGTCTCTTCGGAACATGAAGCTGCCAGTCGATAGGTTTGCCCTCATCATCCATAAATGCAGATCCAGTAAAGATCAACCCTGCACCAGTCTCTTTTGCCAGTTTTATCTGTTTCTCCAATTTATCAGGGGTCCAAGCATCATCACTATCGAGCACAGCAATCCACTTGCCAGCTGCTGCTTCCATACCTATTTTGCGACTTATAGAAACGCCACAGTTCTTCTCATTTTGCAATAGCCGGATACGTGTATCGGAATAAGAAGAAACTATCGCAGATGTACTATCTTTGGAGCAGTCATTAATCACAAGTAGCTCCCAATTTGTATAAGTCTGGGCCAGAACAGAATCTATTGCAACACCTATTGTCCTTTCAGCATTATATGCTGCCATAATGACAGATACTTGCGGCATTGTCTGGTCCCAGATATAATTCCGGTCTACTCCACGATAATAGAACTTCTCTTTTGGACAAACAGGCGCCCTGACTAGATCCCCATTCATGCCATTAAACTCCCTACTGAATTGTGTTTTTTACTTCTCTTTAAGGATCCGTATTGATCTCGTCATGTGTCACTATGCTCTCGCCATCAACAGCATTCGCGTCGTACAGGTCCTTCTTAATCTGAGAACTACTTATCTCTGGCGTTCTTGGAAGATACACAACTTCCACGCCTTCCTCTTTCAGGAAGTCAAACTTACCTTTCCAGTCATCACCCATAACGAATGTATCGATGTGATACTCATGCATATCTGTACGCTTCTGGCTCCAGCTCTCTTCCGGAATAACCAAGTCAACATAGCGGATCGCTTCAACCAGGGATTTTCTTTGTTCGTAGGTGAAGTAGCATTTCTTGTGTTTCTCGTTCCAGTTGAACTCATCAGAGGAGATAACAACGATCAGATAATCACCGAGTGCTTTTGCCCGGCGAAGAAGATTGATGTGACCGTAGTGAAGCAGGTCAAATGTTCCGTAAGTGATAACTCGTTTCATTGTTTCAACTCCTGATCCTAAAAGTAAAAAACCTCAAACAACACGAAATGCCCTGGAGGACAAAACAGCCTCCGGAGCGAAATCGTTCTATCTAATATCAGTCTTCCCACTGCCGCCTTACTTCTTCCGCGCTCTCTTCACGAAGCTTTTCATCGTCATAGTCGATACCGGTGGCCTGGGTGACGGTCTCTTTTTTGTATGTTGCTACACCAGTGACACCGCCTTCGCCTTCAAAGCCCTCGGTGCTGTCTTTGGAGAAGAGGATCCCGAATGTGGCGAAGATCAGGTTGATATCGGTCAAGGGGCTCATGTCATTGATATACAGCAGGTCGAATTCCAGCTTCTCATAGGGGTCCGTGTTATATTTGCCATAGACCTGGGCATACCCGGTGAGACCGGCTTTCACCTGCAGGCGGAGTTTGAAATCCGGGAGGAACTCATAATACTGTTGGGCGATCTCCGGGCGTTCCGGACGGGGGCCGACAACGCTCATGTCCCCCTTAAATATATTCCAAAGTTGCGGAAGTTCATCAAAGCGGCACTTGCGTACAATCTTTCCGATGGGCGTGATGCGGTCGTCGTTATCGCCGGTGGAGAGGCGGGCGACACCGTCTTTCTCGGCATCGACCCGCATGGAGCGGAACTTATAAATCTGGAACTCTCGGCCATCCTTGGTAAGGCGCACCTGCTTATAGATCGCGGGGCCGCCGTCATAGAAATGGATCGCCGCTGCGGTGATCAGCATGATCGGAGAGAGAAGAATCAGTGCCACGCCCGAGGACACGATATCGAAGGCGCGCTTCATGATGGCGTATTCCGGGTTGAGCTGAGACCGGGTGACGAAGAGGACCGGGGCGTCAAAGGACTGGATATGCCGCGCCTCCTGCATGATGACATCACCGATGTGCGGGAGGAAGAAACCGGCGATCCCCTCTTCCTTGCAGTACTTGGCGATGCCGTTGCGGCAGCGGGAATGGACC
>CADCPK010000217.1 GCA_902803215.1 uncultured Lachnospiraceae bacterium | reverse complement strand
GCTCCTTTGGGAGATATTCCCGGTCTGGAAGACGATATAATCAGCAATGTCAGATTGTATCGGATTACGGAGATGGTTTATCAAAAGGGAGAACCGGTAACGGATAAGTTTACAACAGTATTTAATACATTGGCGACTTACAATGCATCTGTCTTTATTTTAATAGATTCAGATGGAAAAGAGACGCATTTCTACATCGGCGTAAGGAACAATGAGCCGGATGAATCACCTCTGAAGAGGTCGACGGTCACTTTGGGAAGTACTTTAAAACAGACATTGATCGGTCATTTTCCGGGTATGAAGATTGAAAATGAGGATCGGAAAACAATAGAGGCTATTTCCAAAAAAATATCCGCCACCCAAAATGTCGCTTCGGTCAGTGTTGTCGGAAATAGTAAATCAGCGAAAGAGCAGACAAACGAACAGTTTGTTCAGGGACTTGAGAAACTTGCTTTGGCAATGAGCGGATATCCTTATATAGGATTGATTGTGGCTGAGAATCAGTCTTCACAGAATATTCAGCTGATGCGTAAAAGCTATCAGAATCTCTATACCAAATTATCCCCGCTTCAGAAGATCCAGTTTTCAGACAATACATCTACTTCAACATCCAGGGCTAAGTCTTTTGCTGAAATGGACGGAAAGCAAAAGGCTGCGATGATTGGCGGCGCGGCAGTCTCTCTTGCAGGAGCAATCGGTGGTACTATTCTGGGCGCAGGTATGAAGCCCAATATGTCAGCTGCAGGAGCCATGATCGGAGGACAGGTAGCAGGACAGTTTAACGGCTTCATTAACTCGCTGGCACCAAATGAACAGATTACAAAATCCTCAGCGCAGACAGTTTCGTCTACATTTGAGAATAAATCAGTCACCGAAATGATGGCACTGATCAATGAGCTGTTGAACAAAGCAAATGAATACGACAGCTATGGTCTTTGGGATGTAGCAGGATATTTCTGCTCCGACGATATGTCTGCAGCCGAGATAGCAGCCAGTAACTACAGATCATTGATGAACGGAGAACACTCCGGAAGAGAAGTGTCTGCTATTAATTCCTGGAGAAGGAAAAATCACCAGGCGGATTTAGGAAATTTTGATGACCTTACTACCTATCTGTCAAGATATGTTCATCCGGAGTTTATTTACGGTGGAAATAATAAAGTAAATGCTACTACAGCTGTGAGCGGAAAAGAACTCGGACTGCACCTGGGACTTCCCCGATCCACTGTGCCGGGGCTTCCTGTTATCGAACATGCGGAATTTGGTAAAGAGGTGACATCATATCAGCTGTTCCGCAAAGATGTCAGTAACAGACCGGAAGACCGTATCACGATTGGACGCATTTTTGACCTGGGGCAGATCACCAATAAGGTGGTTGAACTTGATAACAAGAGTTTGAACATGCATACCTTTATAACCGGCTCTACAGGTTCCGGTAAAAGTAATACGGTTTACCAGATGCTTTCGGAACTGCACCAGGACAAGATCCCCTTCCTGGTAGTGGAGCCTGCAAAAGGCGAATATAAAGATGTATTTGGAAGCTGGGAAGATGTAAATGTTTATTCTACGAATCCCAAGATTGCTCCACTTATTAATCTTAACCCTTTTAAGTTCCCCGAATCCATTCATGTGCTGGAGCATGTTGACGGCCTTGTAGAAATATTCGGCGTCTGCTGGCCTATGTACGATGCAATGCCTGCATTTTTTAAAGACGCCATTCTAAAATCTTATGAAAAAACAGGATGGGATCTTGGATCTTCGACATATGAGGGCGATGAGGTTGAATACCCGGATTTTGAGATCCTGGCAGAGGAACTTGAGAAACTGATCGAAGATACAGACTACTCGGCGGAAGTGAAGGGCAATTATACCGGAGCGCTGGTGACCAGAGTAAAGTCATTAACAGTCGGCCTCAATAAATTTATTTTTACCACAAACCAGACACCGTATGAAAAACTGTTTGATGAAAACTGCATCCTGGATATAAGCCGTGTTAAGTCCGCTGAGACGAAGGCACTTATTATGGGCCTTATGGTCTATATTCTCAACGAATACAGAGTGGACACGAAGTCTGGAAACAACAGCGGAATCAAACACGTTACGGTACTTGAAGAAGCACATAATCTGCTGAAAAACACATCGGGCAGTGAGTCAGAACTCATTGGCAAGTCTGTTGAGATGCTGACCAATACCATTGCAGAGATCCGCACATACGGAGAAGGATTCATTATCGTGGACCAGTCTCCCTCCTCCGTAGATATCGCGGCAATCAAGAATACCAATACCAAGATTGTACTGCGAACACCTGAAGCCAACGACAGAGAGGCAGTCGGCCGCTCAATGGGTCTGACTCCTAATCAGGTTAATGAAATAGCGAAGCTGCCCAGCGGTGTCGCCGTTATTTACCAGAATGACTGGGTGAACCCGGTTCTTGCAATGGTAGATAAGGCAAATGTTACTGAAATACCTTACATTAATGAGGAGCCGATTCCGATTAAAAGCCTCAGAGAATCGCGCTCTGAAGTGATCAGAGCGATTATGGAGCCTTGGATTCCCGGTGAGCAGATTGAGTTTACAGAGTTGGCAAGAGCTCTGAACAGTCTTGAAGTAACGAGATCGAATCGAAAACTGCTGGCCGTGATGCTTTGCACATATAGAAATCATAACGGCCATATGCTTTGGAGTGAAAACTCTCTGGGAATTCTGAAAGAATTACTTTTTGATATTCTGAATATTTCCCAAAAGACTTTTGGAGATGCAATACAATCCGGAAGCCCGGATACGCTGCGGCGGATTGTTATATCCAGGACGACAGGATTTGTGATCGATGAGATTGATGAGATATGCCATATTCTCACGGCGGAGGTTTAATTATGGGACTGGAGATGAGTCATACACTCGACTCAATACATGATGGGACAAAGGAAATCGCAGAGACAGCACATGTTAAAACCAGGGAATTTCATGAAAACTATGTTTCTAAAGTGCTGCCGGATTGCGGAAAATATGGGGATGCAGCAAAATTTGTGGCTGAGATGGCTCCCGGTGTAGCTGAATATAATGCAATCAGAGAGGGAAACTGGCAGGAATTTGCAATTTCGGCAGGAATAGATGTAGCGTCAATTGCTGCAGGAGCCTTATCGATGGGAACCGGTTACGGTGCCGTTAAAGGCGGATCTGTGGCCGCAAGAGCAGGCGTCAAAATGGCGGCAAAGGAAGTCGCGGAAGCCGGAGCAAAAAAAGCTGTAAAAGAAGTCGCAGAAGCTGGCGCTAAAAAAGCCGTAAAAGAAGTCGCGGAAGCAGGAGCGAAAAAGGCAGCTCAGGAAGTAGTCGAAGCCGGAGCCAAAAAGGCAGTTCAGGAAGTTGCGGAAGCCGGGACCAAAAAGGCAGTTCAGGAAATTGCGGAAACCGGAGCTAAAAAGGCTGCTCGGGAAGTTGCAGAAGCCGGAGCTAAAAAGGCCGCTCAAGAAGTGGTTGAGGCTGGAGCCGAGAAGGCAGCCAAGGAAGTTGCAGAGGCTGGCGCTGAGAAGGCGGCCAAGGAAGTTGCAGAGGCTGGAGCCGAGAAAGCGGCAAAGGAATTGGCCGAAGAAGGAACCGAAAAGCTTGCAAAAGAGACTGCAGAGCAAGCAGCCGTAAAAGGCGTCAAAGAAGTCGGCGAGAGCATGGATAAAAAACTGTTTCCTGACTATTTGAAGCAAGTGGAGAAAATTACTGAAAGAAAGATTAAACCAGAGCAGATGGAAAAG
>CADCPK010000216.1 GCA_902803215.1 uncultured Lachnospiraceae bacterium | reverse complement strand
TGCCGCTGCACTTGTTTCTGCCGCTACACCTTCTTCCCTTCCTGCAGCATACTCCACAAACCCTGCAAGCGTCCCATACACACACATCAGGTCATCAAGCCTGGGCGCCGAGATAAACTCATCCTCCGGTCCCCACACAAATGGTTTTTGCCGATTGACCACAAAAAGATCCATCCCCAGAATACGGTCAGGGCTGTCCACCCCCGCAGCTTCCGCGATCATCCCCATAAACTTGTCCGCCTTAGGCCCCTCGGCAAAGACCGGCAGCATATCATTCTGCACATTGGTCATAGCCTTCTCATTCGCCTCACGGTCCATATGAATGGCAAGCGAAGGAATCACAAGAAGATCGCGGTCCGGATAGACAAGCCTCTGCACAATACTGCCATTCTCCTCCACAAGGACTCTTCCCGCCACCCCCAGCGGTCTGTCATACCACGTGTTCTTCAGCAATCCCCCATAAGGCTCAATATTCAGCCTGACAAGCCCCGCCGCCTCGATCTCCGGGTCCGGCTTGATCTTAAAACACGGCGAATCACTGTGGCTCGCCATGATCCTGAGCTCAGCAGGCCTGCCCCCCGGCAGACAAAAAGCAATGCACGCAGAACCATTCCTCGTCACAAAATATCTACCCCCGGGAACCAATTCCCACGAAGGCTCCTTCTCATCAAGCCGCAAAAACCCCGCCCTCTCAAGCCGCCTGCCAATCGCATCCACAGCATGAAAAACTCCCGGGCTCTCACAAAGAAACTCAATAAAATCTGAAGTATATTTATCAACCATGCTCATCTCTCCCTAATACTTATATTTCACGTTCGTTCATCATACCACCATAAACATCAAAAATCCATAGAAAGCTCTCCGCTATTTACGCGCCCCCAAAGTCCGGCACCCGCCGGACTCCCCACCCCATCCCGGGGTAAGGAGGGGTTCCGCCCTGAAAGTGTAAATGTCAGAGGGCAGAGGTACTTCCTTCAGATGCCGTTCGCCGAATCCGAAGCAGGTCCGAGCATAGCGATAGCCGCCTACACACCGTCCAAACGAAGTGCGTTTGTGGAGGCGGCTATCAATAGGCGGCGCAGGACCTGCTCCGGATTCGGTGACCGGCATCTGAAGGAAGTACCTCTGCCCTCTGACAAAACCCAACAATCTATGGCAAGGAACCCCACCTTTATAATCTAAAATTAGATGACGCAACTCCATGAATGATGTATAATAAAATCAAGATATTCTACCCCGAAATAAAAAGAAAGGAGACCCCCACATGAAAGCACTGCTCATCGGAGGCACCGGAACCATCAGCACCGCCATAGTAAACAGCCTTGCACAGAACCCCTTATGGGAAGTATGGCTCCTCAACCGCGGCACCAGAAAAGACATCGTCCCCGAAAATATACAGCAGATCACCGCCGACATCCACAACGAAGAAGACGTCGCCCAAAAACTCCAAAGCCTCACCTTCGACACCGTATGCGAATTCATCGCCTTCAAACAAGAAGACGTAGAACGCGACTACCGCCTCTTCAACGGCAAAACCCGCCAATACATCTTCATCAGCTCCGCATCGGCCTACCACAAACCCGCCGCCGCCTACCGCATCACCGAAGGCACGACCCTCGCCAACCCCCACTGGCAATACTCCCGCGACAAAATCGCCTGCGAAGAATACCTGATGAAAAAATACCGCGAAGAAGGCTTCCCCATAACGATCGTCCGCCCCAGCCACACCTACTGCGAAAGAAGCATCCCCGTCGGCATCCACGGACACAACGGTTCATATCAGGTGCTCAAAAGAATGATGGAAGGCAAACCGGTCCTGATCCCGGGAGACGGCAGCTCCCTCTGGACCCTCACCTTCAACAGCGACTTCGCCACAGGCTACATCGGCCTCATGGCAAACCGCCACGCAATCGGCGAAGCATTCCACATCACCTCCGACGAGACCCTCACCTGGAATCAAATATACAAAACCATAGCAGACGCCCTCGGCGTAGAACTCAACGCATACCACGTAGCCTCGGACTTCCTCGCCGAAGTCGGCAAACAATACGACTTGGAAGGCGCCCTCATCGGAGACAAATCCGTCAGCGTCGTCTTTGACAACTCCAAACTGAAACACGCCGTACCCACCATGAACACGAAAATATGCTTCCACCAGGGAGTACGCATCGCCCTCGACTACATCCTCTCCCACGAAGAATGTCAGAAAGAAGACCCCGAATTCGACGCCTGGTGCGACAGAGTCATCGCGGCTCTTGAAGAAGCAAAACAGAAAATCTAAACGATCCCGCAAAACAGAAATATCTGCTGCAGTCGGCACTCGCCGGCACAATGAAAAAAATGATTATCCCGAAAAAGGATGTGAAGAACACTCATGGAAAATAACAAACTTGATCTGAATAATGAGACACTGTCCCTGATCGAGGAGTTTGGACGATACGTACCCGGCGGACTATTTATCTGCAAGTCAGACTCCACAGAAGAAGTGATTTATGCAAATGAGAAAGTATGGAACATTTATGGATGTGAAAGCTTTGAAGCGTTCAAACAGCTGACCGGATGCACATTCAAAGGCATGGTCCTGTCGATCGATTACGAACGGGTCATCGCTTCACTCGGGCAGCAGATAAGAGAAGAAAATTCAGGAAAAAGCAATGTGGCATTCCGCGTCTTCCGCAAAGACGGAGCAGTAAGATGGGTAGAAGCGTATGGACGCCGTGCACCATCCAAGGCACATCACGTTGTATTTATCTCTGATATCACCGAAAAAAACAGCAAACTGGTCGAAGAAGTAAAATCCGCCGCCCGACTGGCCGATATGATGGGCTCTGCCTCATCCCTGCTCACGAACATACCGGCCATGAGCTTCTCGAAAGAGATGGCCACAGGCAAGTATCTGGCCTGCAATCAGGCATTTGCCGAATACGCAGGAAAATCCAGTCCCGAAGAAGTGGTAGGACTCACAGACCATGAAATCTTCGACAAAGAAACAGCCGACCTCTTTGTGGAAGATGACCGGCGGGCGATAGAGATGGAAAACGCCTATGTCTTTTTTGAAGATGTGCCCGATGCCACAGGAAAAGTAAAACGCAATCTGCAGACTACCAAGACAAAGTTCCTCGATTCCTTCGGGCGCCTCTGCGTCCTCGGACTCTGTGTCGATGTGACACAGCTGACCCGCATAAAAACGGCCGAAGCCGAAGCCAAAGCCAGGCAGCAGGAACTCGAAGAGAAAATAGCATTGCAGGAGCAGCTGATCGCCAAAGAAAAACATCAGAAAGAACTGGACAGCATGATCACGGCGATGGCTTCCGACTACCGCAGCGTTTATTATATTGACCTGGATAAGGACGAAGCAGTATGCTACCGCGCCGATCCGCGTGATCCCGACAAGGTACAGGAAGGCACCCACTTCTCATATTATGAGACATTTGCAGACTACGGGCAGAAATATGTCGATCAGGAATATCTCGAAGATTTCCTTCACTTCATCGATCCCCAAAATGTGAGACACAGGCTGGACACGGAATCGATCATCGCCTACCGTTACCTGGCAAAGCGGGGAGGAAACGAATATTACGAGATGCTGCGAATGGCCGGTGTGCGCCACCCGGGCGAGCGCGACGATAATACCGTCCATCGTGTGGGCGTCGGTTTTACCGTGATCGACGATGAAATGCGCGACTCCATGTCAAAGAATCATGCCCTCGCGGAAGCACTGACCGCCGCGCAGGAAGCAAGCAAGGCGAAAACGACGTTTCTTTCCAACATGAGTCACGAGATCCGCACCCCCATGAATGCCATCATCGGTCTGGACAACATTGCGCTGGCCGACCCGACGATCTCGGACAGCACACGCGAATATCTGGAAAAAATAGGAACCTCCGCCCGCCATCTGCTGGGCATCATCAACGACATTCTCGATATGTCGCGGATAGAATCGGGCCGGATGGTCATCAAAAATGAAGAATTCTCCTTTGCCAAAACGCTGGAGCATGTGAACACGATCATCGGCGGCCAGTGCAGAGACAAAGGACTGATATACGAATGCAGGACGGACGAATCGGCCGACGGCTACTACATCGGCGACGATATGAAACTCCGCCAGGTCATGATCAACATCCTCGGAAACGCGGTGAAATTCACCCCCGAAGGCGGACGCGTTACCTTCAGTATGGAGGAAACCGCCCGATTCGAGGATAAATCGACTCTGCGTCTTACCTTCAGCGACAGCGGCATCGGGATGAGCAAGGAATTTCTTCCAAGACTGTTCGATTCCTTCACCCAGGAAAACACCGGCGCTAACGTCAAATACGGCAGCACAGGCCTTGGCATGCCTATCACGAAAAGCCTGGTGGAGCTGATGAACGGAACCATCGCGGTCGAGAGTGAAAAAGGCAAGGGTACCACTTTTATCGTCACGGTGACGCTCGGCATTGCGGATCATATGGCAGAGTACGAAGAGGTCGGAATGCCTCAGCCGCATGAAATGTGCGTTCTGGTCATCGACGACGACCCCATAGCATGCGAACATGCCCAGCTGATTCTCGGTCAGGTGGGTGTAGTATGCGAAAAAGCTCTCTCAGGGCCTGAGGGACTGGAGATGATCAAGCTCCGCTGTGCAAGAAGAGAACCCTACAATCTGATCCTCGTGGATCTTCGGATGCCCGAGATGGACGGTATAGAAACGACACGGGAGATACGCGCTCTGGCAGGTTTCGAGACGCCGGTCGTGATCCTTACTTCTTACAGCTGGGAAGATGTGGCGGATGAGGCGAGAGCAGCGGGGGTCGATTCTTTCGTCGCCAAACCGCTTTTCGCCGGCAACGTGATGGACGAATTCCGCCTGGCCTTCAAGAAGAAAAATGCCCGGCTGGTGCGCGAGACGGTGGATCTTGCCGGCAAACGTATCCTGCTGGCCGAGGACATGGAAGTGAATGCCGAGATCATGATGATGGTGCTTTCCATGCGGGATATGCAGGTGGAACATGCCGAAAACGGCCGCCTGGCGGTGGAAATGTTCAAGGAACACGAGCCTTATTATTACGACGCTGTCCTGATGGACATGCGTATGCCCGAGATGGACGGTCTGGAAGCCGCTGCCCTTATCCGCGGCTCCGACAGGCCCGACGCAAAAACGATCCCCATCATTGCGCTCACGGCAAATGCCTTCGACGAGGATGTACAGCACAGTATGCAGGTCGGAATGAACGCGCATCTCAGCAAACCCGTGGAGCCCGAGATCCTGTTTATGACACTTGAGGGACTGATACGCAGGTAGTGGGTCAATGGGGACGTATCTCTTTGACCCACCGCATAGGAGAACGACTTTAATGAAAGACACGATTTTACTGACCGGCGGCACCGGATTTCTGGGAACCGAGCTCGCCGGACTCCTGATCAGAAACTCAGAATCGAATATATATGTACTGACCCGCGCGACGGGACAGGAAGACGCCGCTGCAAGACTCAAAGGCATCTGGCACTTTGACAAAGAACTCACCTCCGAGATCGGCCGGTGGGTGTTCCCCGTCCCGGGAGATTTTACCAAACCGGGCCTTGGACTTAACGAAGAGACAGCCCGTAAACTCTCGAACGAGGTGACTCTGGTCATCCACGCCGGCGCCGAGACCGGCTTTCAGGAGAGCGCCGACACACTTGGCCATACGAACATCAGCGGAACCCGCAACATGCTCATGTTTTCCGAACACATAAAAAATCTGCGGAGATTCGTCTATATTTCGACGGCCTACGTATCGGGGCAGAAGAAGGGGACTGTGACAGAAGAGGAGCCGACCGCGCAGGCATTTTCGAGCCTTTACGAATCGAGCAAGGCCGCCGCGGAAAAACTGGTCCGCGCATCCGGCCTTCCGTTTGTCGTCTGTCGTCCGGGCATGATCGTCGGCAATTCCGCGACCGGCCGCGCCGCCAATTTTAACACGGTCTACTATGTGTTAAAGCTGATGCTTCTCAAAAAGATGAGAGTCCTGCCCATAAAGAAGGACACAAAGCTGAATATCGTTCCTGTCGATTACGTGGCCAAATCGGTGTTAAAGATCGCATGCAGCGAGGAAGCGGAAGGAAAAACCTTCCATCTCACCTGTCCGGAAGAAGCCGCGCCTGAGGCAGGCGAACTGTACACGCATGTACGCGCCTGGGCAAAAGAAAACCTGTCTGTCGACCTTCCGGCAGCAGTGTTCGCACCCATGCCTGCCCTGAAAGCTGTCGGTCTTTCGCATAACCGCGATAAGGAAGGCCATAAAAAGAGTCTTACCAACAATCTTCTGACCATCCTGCCATATTTTTACGCGGATCAGACCTTCGACCGCACGAACACCGACAGTGTATGCGGACCGTACGAACCAAAATGGGAGGACTATATCGACAGACTCCTGGCCTTCGCCTGCCGAAAGAACTTCATGAAGCAGACCGGACAGACCGTGTTCGAGCAGGCCTGCGTGCGAAGAGCAAGCACCCGCTATCCCATGAAATTCTTTGACGTCAATGCGGACGGCATAAACGGGGTATCCGGAAAAGAAGTGAACCGCCGCGTCGAAAAGATCAGGAGCGCCATGTGGGTGCGTGGAATACAAAGCGGAGACCGTATAGCGATCACCGGCATAAATTCCGTGGATTATCTGTGCATCGAGCAGGCTATCGGCCTGATGGGTGCGGTGAGCGTGCCGATCTATTACACGACGCCTGCCGCAGAAGCACAGCTTCTTCTGGAAAAAAGCGGGGCAAAATGGTTTTTCGTCGGCGATAAACGAATGATGCAGCAGATAGAAGAGATCGAGACCGACGCGCATATCGTTTCGTTTTCGACAGGAGAGTCAGTACGGCCGAAGCAGGCGATGTCATGGCGGCACTTTTTGCGAAAAGCAGGAGAGCCCGCGCCTCAGCAGCACCCCGACCCGGATGCCCTTGCGACCATCCGCTATACTTCAGGAACGACGGGGGAGCCCAAAGGCGTCATGTTCAGCTTCAGCCAGCTTGCGTGGATGGGCGAGGTTCTGACAAACCTTCTTCCCTGGGAGGACCGCAACCGCTCCCTCAGGTATCTTTCCTTCCTGCCGCTCAGCCATGTGGTGGAAGGCATCCTGGCATCATACGCGCCGTACTATTGCCTGTGCAATGTCGAATATTACTATCTGAATGATTTTGGCTCGCTCACCGACGCGCTTCCGCTGGTCAGACCGAACGTGTTCTTCTCCGTGCCTCGTTTTTACGAGAAAGTGTGGGATCAGGTGACGGGCAATCCCATCGGCAAAGCCTGGCTGGCAGCAGACGATGGCATGAAGAAAAAAGTGATGGGAGAGGCCCTTCGCCGCGCTGTTCTGAAAAAGGCCGGAATCGACAAATGTAAGCAGCTGATCGTCGGGTCCGCTCCGGTGAGCGAAGCGCTGCTGCTGCATTTCCGCGAACTGGGCATTGAGATCCACAACGCCTACGGTCAGACCGAAGCGCCGCTCATCACGATCAACCGCCTGGGGGACAATGTGATCCCGACGATCGGAACCCCGCTGCCCGACACAACGGTGACGGCGGAGCCGGATGGAGAGCTGATCGTATGCGGTCCGCAGGTGGCGCTTGGCTACTATGGCCTTGAGACAGAGACGATCAAGGACGGCGTGCTTCGCACAGGAGACCTGGGGACGATCGATGAAAACGGCCACATCACACTGTTCGGCAGCAAAAAGGATTTTATCGTCACGTCCTATGGAAAGAATATCAGCATTTCCAAGATAGAAGAGCGGCTGAAGAATATCCCCGGGGTATCGGAGGCTATGCTGATCGGCGAGAACAGGCCGTACTGCACCGCGCTCTTGTGGACGGAGCAGGAGATCCCCGACCTGGAAGCGAGGATCAATACGATGAACGAAAGCCTGTCTCATCCCGAACAGATCCGCTCCTACCGGGTGATCGATAAGCCGCTGAGCATCAGCGAGGGCGAGCTTACGCCCAACCTGAAGGTAAAAAGAGCCAACGTGGAGAAACATCTGGCGGATGTGATCGAGGAGATGTACCGGTGAGAGAGTGGTTTTCGCTGACCCCATCGGAGAAGGACACTCTTCATAGTCCCGTCCTCCCCGACAACGTGTACGTAGCCGACGCAACGCTCCTCCCCAAATCCATGGGCAATCCCCCGATCCTTACAATAATGGCCCTGGCAAAAAAGATAGCCGGGGTGGTATGAAACAGGGGACGTTTCTCGAGGAACGTCCCCCTTGTCATTTTAATTGATATCTATATTCTCCCCGGTAAGCCCCACATAAGCCCCATTTTTTGCCTCCGCAGCCTCCGGATGCGCAATCAGCCATTTGTTTCTCGCGGTGAGCATCTTATCCTCATCATTCTTCGGATTCGCGATCGTGTAATCCGTGTTGGTGCCACGCGGCAGACATACCGCAACGCGGAACCCTTTTTCGGCATCCACATGGCACGGAGCATAGTGAAGAGTGGTAGCATAAACCTCGACCACAATGTTTGCCGGCACCTTAAAAGCCTTTACCTTCGCGGTATCGAGCTTGCCATCCACGATGTCATCGATCTTTGCAAGAAGGAGAACAAACTCGGATGTTCCGATGTTGAGCTCGCTGTCGCGATGATACTCAAGGCAGTTGAGTTTAGTGTTGTGACCCCAGCACATGCCAAGCTCCATCGGCATGCCGCCGAACGCATTGTCCTGCAGCTCATTGAAGATGGCCGTCTTCTCAAGAGTGTCGATATACGGTGCATAGTCAGTGCCTGATTCGGGCAGTGCGATGGTCTCCATGGCAGCTGTCAGCTCTGCGGTATCGTACCCTTCCAGAACTTTCCCATACGATTTGAATTCTTCATCATAAACAGAATAAAATTTCATGTTTCACCTCCGTGATTGTTGTGCTATAATGTGTTGTACTTTAATATTAAGTCTCCGGGAATGACTTGTAAAGTCCCAACCCCGGATAAAATAATACTAATAAAAAAACAAACCAATGGAGAGAACAAATGAAAGCTTTATTCAACGACGGACATGCAGCCGATTGCCCGAAGGAACTGGAGAACGAGGTCCTCAGGCATTCCACAGCACACATTATGGCACAGGCGGTTAAGCGCCTTTATCCCGACGCTCACTTTGCGTACGGCCCGGCAACCGAAAACGGATTCTACTATGACATCGACATGGGCGACAGAACGCTCGGTGATGAAGATCTTCGCGCCATCGAAGCAGAGATGAAAAAGATCACCAAAGAGAATCTTCCTTTTAAAGTTTACTCTCTTCCGCGCGAGGAGGCTGTCAAGCTTATGGAAGAGCGCGGCGAGAAGTACAAAGTGGAGCATATCGCAGACCTTGACGAGGATGCGGTGATCACCTTCTATCAGCAGGGCGAGTATATCGATATGTGCCGCGGACCGCACATCACCTACACCAAGGCCGTCAAGGCTTTCAAACTGACCACCATTTCCGGCGCTTACTGGAAAAACAACAGTGCAAACAAGATGCTCACCCGTCTGAACGGTGTGGCCTTCTTCTCCAACGATGAGCTGGCAGAGTATGAGCGCCGCGTCGAAGAGGCCAAAGCGCGCGATCATCGCCGCATCGGCAAGCAGATGAGACTGTTCATGACCGACGATCTGGTTGGCAAGGGACTGCCGATGTTTCTTCCGAAGGGATATATCATCTGGCAGCAGCTGGAAGATTATATCAAAGATAAAGAGCGTATGCTGGGCTATCAGCACGTTATGACTCCCTGCGTAGGAACCGTCAATCTGTACAAGACCAGCGGTCACTGGGATCATTATCGCGAGAACATGTTCCCGGTAATGGAGCTTGAGGACGAGCAGTTCGTTCTTCGTCCCATGAACTGCCCGCATCACATGATGATCTATGCAAGCCAGCTGCATTCTTACCGTGATCTTCCGATCCGTATCGGCGAAGTGGCACACGATTTCCGCTACGAGCCCAGCGGAACGCTGAAGGGTATCGAGAGAGCCCGTCACTTCTGCCAGAATGACGCGCATCTTTTTGTGACACCCGAGCAGATCAAGTCCGAAGTTTCGGCTGTCTGCGACCTGATCTTTGAAGTGTATCGTGATTTCAATATCACCGACTATCGCTGCGTGCTTTCGCTCCGCGATCCCGAGGATAAGGTGAAGTATCATCCGGACGATGAGATGTGGAACCATGCAGAGCAGGCACTCCGCGAGGTTCTTACCGAGCTGGGCATCGAGTTCACCGAGGAGATCGGCGAGGCTGCATTCTACGGCCCGAAGCTCGACGTCAATGTGCAGCCTGCAGTGGGCGCTGAGTATACGCTGTCCACCTGCCAGCTCGACTTCTGCCTGCCGGCCAAGTTCGATCTGAAGTATACCGATAAAGACGGTTCTGAGAAGACCCCGGTGGTTCTGCACAGGGCTATTCTGGGCAGCCTCGACCGCTTCATGGCTTATCTGACCGAGGAGACCAAGGGCGCGTTCCCGGTATGGCTTGCTCCGGTTCAGGTTAAGGTAATTCCGGTTTCCGAGAAGAGTCTGGACTATGCCGAGAAGATCTACGAGACACT
Organism: uncultured Lachnospiraceae bacterium; assembly: GCA_902803215.1. Taxonomy (GTDB): domain Bacteria; phylum Bacillota; class Clostridia; order Lachnospirales; family Lachnospiraceae; genus Blautia_A. The sequence continues at coordinate 464 of CADCPK010000216.1, read as the reverse complement.
GAGACAGGAAAGGTTCCGCGTGGAACTGGACGACCGTAACGAAAAGGTCGGCTACAAGATTCGTGCCGCTCGCCAGGACGACAAGGTACCGTACATGATCATCGTGGGCGAGAAAGAAGCTGCCGAAGGTACAATTTCGGTGCGTGACAGGGCTACCGATCAGACGACCGGAAGCACTTTGGAAGAGTTTGTAGAGAAGCTGCGTGGGGAGATCAGTAATCGTTCCCGGAAAGAATAATATTAATGGTGTCAGGCACCGTGAACAAATTATGAACAAGGTATGATGGGGGCGATTCTCTTTCTTCTTTGAGAAGACAGAGAATCGCCCCCATCGTGGCATTGTTCATGAAACAGAGGGACGGTTCCTCGTTCCACCTTCACATGAAACAGGGGACGAGAATCGTCCTTCTGTTTCATGAAGGTGGAACGAGGAACCGTCCCTCTGTTTCATTGGCCTTGTTCAT
>CADCPK010000215.1 GCA_902803215.1 uncultured Lachnospiraceae bacterium | reverse complement strand
TGGGCATGGTCTTTTCTTGTCTGTTTTCATGCTATAGCTGAAATTTGGGCGCACTTCACCAATCGCTGTTCATATTTACACAGCTTGAGGAAATTTAGACCGCCTATTTTACAGCCAAAGCAAAACTTTGTCCTGAGCTTTCCGCGGACCGGCATATGATCGACATTGAACAAACGCCTCAGCATAGAAGGAACCGTTTCTACTCCATTTCGGAAGTGTGATAAGGCTTTGAATTCTTCTGTTTCCCTGTTTCGCTGCTGCATTGCACGGTTTTTGGAATTCAGGCTGATCGTGATCCTGACCGTTCGCTTGAAGACTTTTCGGGTGCATTTGTTTGCATACGGACAGCCTTCACATTGGCTTCTGTGGAATGATACTACGCATTGTCCGGTTCTTGCGTTATAACTGCAGCATTTGGGCTTCTGTCCGTTTGGACATTCGATGACGCGAGTCCCTTCCTCATTGAAACGGAAATCTGCATTTATGTCCGGTGTATCTTTTCCTGTCAGGTTGGTTGTCCTCAGGTCAATGTTATTTTCCTGTGCCAATCGTTCATTATCCCGGCCGGAGTACGCGCCGTCTGCTACAAGGGTTACTTTTTCTTCCTGCTCCCCGAGAGCGGCTATCGTTTCCTTTGCAAACTCACTGTCACTGTGCGTGTTTTGCTCGTATTGGTAATCGGTTATTACACTGCCGTTTTCACCGGCTTCTTCGATGACATTAGCCGCATACCCTCTGTGCTTCTTCCCTGCTTTTTCGCGGTAGGTTGCATCCGGATCGGCAGGGTTCTGCATGCAGTCTGCCGTCATCCCTTCTCCTTTTGAACGGAGAACATATGTCCCGTCTTCCTGTTGAACTGCCTGTTCCGAAAGGACACGGATCATGAGCTGAAATTCGGGAAGTTCATCATATTTGGACCCGCACAAGGCAACCAGTTCCGCAGCATCGGCAAGAACCGATGCGATCTTATCGGATGTCTCTTCAGACTTGTTATGGTAAATCATCAGATTTTTGTCATCGGCGGAAAGATAATGCCGAAGTTGCTCAGGCAGGACTTCCCCTTGCTTTTTACAGGCATTGGCCAGATTTGCGGCACAGGTATACAGAAGTTCCAGGCGGCTCATCTTCTTGATATTGGATGCTACCATGAGGCTGTCCATTCTTCTTAAAGAGCGGTCAACTTTCATCATTGCAGCCATTTCCTCAGAAAGAGCTGTAATTGTATCGTGGAGGAGGTCTATTCCTGTCTGCTTCTCATATGTAATACAGCGTTCGCGGAACCTGCCCAGTGTCCGATCACTCAGCGGCTGTTCAATGAAAGAAGTGGTATGGAGGGCGTACTGATAGCGTATGTCAAACATTAACGATGTATTGATATCGTCATCGCTTTGTCCGGTAAACTCCTTAAGGATAAGAGCACCAATGATGACATTAACCGGCGTATTGGGACGGGAAGCCGTATCGCTGTAAAGGACAGCATAAGGAGTCTCATCAATTTTTGGAAAGATCTTTTCCGCAAAAACCTTTGCCCATGATTTCTCCAAAGCCCGTTTTTCTCTTGGCGTCAGGGATTCATAAGAATCCCAAAGAGAAAGCTGTTGTTCTGTGGCAGAATTAAATGCAAATGACATGACGCACCTCCGATTTCATCTGCTTCCATTATATCAGAAAAGACTGGTGAAATGGGAAGTTTTAGCAATATATTCAGTTGTCAAAGTGCGACTGGGTACTTGAGATTTCAATGACCTTTTGACGCCTTAATCATCAAATGCAGGTTTTAATCCTGTTGTCTCCACGTCGAACACTATTATTTTGTCTTTATCTATCTTTGGAAGCTTTGAAGCCTTCTTTGTTGCATACCAAGCCATTTATATACCACGCTCCCATGCCAATCATGGATTTTATCTGATATTTCCTGATCAAGCTTTTTTTACTACATCTAGCTTCTCCAGATTGCCCGTACTGACAAAACTTCTGACCGGCCTCGGCACTGGTGAGTTTCGCCAGCATCGCGGGCATATCATTTGCAAATGTAAAACTATTGCCAAGCATTATATGCCGTCGTGATATTGTCGATGATCGTGTCCGTTACATCCTGCA
>CADCPK010000214.1 GCA_902803215.1 uncultured Lachnospiraceae bacterium | reverse complement strand
TAAAGGAAATCTGTGTGATTGGGAAGTGGGTTTTTCCCACTTCCCTTATTTTATGCCAACTATAATTTTACACTAACCTTTTTTCTTAAATATCCGCTTCAGCGCAAATATGATCAGCGAGATCCCCGCCATCAATATGATCAACGCAATAAGCGGCATCCCGTTCGGGGCGATCGGTTTTATATCCGTTGCACACAGCCGGCATCCGCCCGAAAACAGCACGCACCCGACGATGATCAGGATGATATTGTTGATCATGTCGCCCAGCGAATTCATCAGATCGTTGTAGCCGGTCAGCTCCAGATTGATCTTCATGTGCCCTTTCATGAGGTCGGACAAAGTATCCGAGATCAGCTGCGGGATCCGGGAGACCTTCTTGCCCACGTCGAGGACGCCCTCTCCGAGGGACAGAATCTCTTTTTCCAGGCTGAAGGATTTCTTCATGCGGTCCATCAGCTTGTCCGAGATCACCTCAAAGAGGTTCAGCTCGGGGCACAGCTGCTCCATCACACCCTCCACAGTAAGGAAGGAGCGCACCAGCATCGTATAGCGGCCCGGCAGCACAATATGGTGTCTGTCGGAAAGGTCGCACACTTCACCTAGCAGCGCCGAGAAGTCGATGTCGTTTAAGCTGCTCACGTTCATATATTTGTTACTGAGGGCTTCCAGGTCTTCCTTCAGCTTACCGCGGTCCGTCATGGCCGACCCGGTGCCGATAGCCAGAACGCCGTTCGCCATCTCCTCGGTATCGCCTTTGAGAAGACCGACGACCAGATCTGTGAGCGCGTTCATGTCCGCCTCGGTGATCTCTCCTATCATACCAAAGTCGATCCAGTAGACCTTTCCGTTGCTCACCATGATGTTGCCCTGGTGCGGGTCGGCGTGGAAAACCCCCACATCAAACACCTGATGCACGTAGCTTTCCAGAATATCGCGGCCTGCCTGAATGCGATCGATGCCATGCTCGGGAAGCTCGTCCTTTTTGGAGACGGAACAGCCTTCCACGAAGGTCATGGTGAAGATACGCTCCGTCGTGAGTTCATCGATGACCGTCGGGCAGGTGACCTGACCGTCCGCCAGAACAACGTTCTTAAAGAACTTCGTGTTGGCAGCCTCGATGCGGAAGTCCAGTTCTTCCTTCGTGACCTTCTCAAATTCATTGATGATGGTCACCAGATCCATGGCGTCCTCGCCGGCATCCGCGGGAGCAACACCGCCCACCATGGGAGCCAGCTTTTTAAGAAGCTCGAAGTCTTTCTCCATCGTCTCCGCGATAAGCGGACGCTGCACCTTGGTAACTACCTTTGTTCCGTCGCGCAGCACACCGTAATGCACCTGGCCGATGGATGCGGAACCGATCGGTTTATCTCTGAATTCAGAGTATATCTCGTCGATTTTCTTCCCCGTTTCTGCCTCGATCATGGCGCGCACGATCGCAGGATCCATCTCTTTTACGTTCTGGCGAAGCTTTTCCAGCTCCGCGCAGTAGCTTTCGGGAAGCAGATCGACACGGCTCGACATGATCTGACCGATTTTGACATATGTCGGTCCGAGGTCTTCCAGCGTAGTGCGAAGTTCCTCAGGTGTGAGGCCGTTCGCGTAAAAGTTGTGGTTTGCCAGCACGCTGAGCATCTGGGCACCACGTTTTTTGTCTTTTTTGCCTTCTGCCCTGATGTCCTTTGCCAGAAGCTCTTCCAGCTCGGGAGTCATCTGCATGGGGGTATGAACAAAGTCGGCTTTCATAGCCGCAAGTTCTCTCTGAAGGTCATCTTTGCTTCGTTCCTGAGGCGCCTGCTGCTCCTCTTCCCCGGTCTGCATAATCATTTCATCATTCTCAGTCTCTGTGGTCTTTTTCTTTTTCTCCATCGCATTATCCTCCCCTTATGCCTTGCGTATAGGCCATACCAGAATCAGTCTGATGATTCCTGTGACAGCGGCAAACAGGATGACTCCTCCGATCACTTTCACAAAGGAGTGGGCCGTATGCCACCACGGGTTATTGAGGATAACGACTCCTGCCACTACAAGCAGGATACTAAGGAAAAGCAGAACTCCCCACCATTTCTTTCCGGCACGCCGGGCATACATCCAGGCATGCAGTGCGCTGTGCAGTCCGTCAATAAGCAGCAAAATTCCAAACAACACACTGAGTACTTTCAGGATATC
>CADCPK010000213.1 GCA_902803215.1 uncultured Lachnospiraceae bacterium | reverse complement strand
TTGGAGCTGTGCTCTTTTGCCAGCTCGATCATCGCTTTTTCATTGTCCGAAAGCGCCAGCGGCCTTTCAAATTTATCTGCGTCATTTCCGCTTGCCATGTTCGGGTTATAATCTGCCGCCTCGGAATTGTCGCGCGACAGCACAACGATAGCCGCGGTATCATCGGCGGATTTCAGTACATCATCATCATAGATGCTGTCCGGTGCTTCACCGATATTGTAAGCTGCAGGATTCTCATACATTTTTCCGAACGAAGGTGTCAGCGCATGTCCGTTCTTACGTCCGTATTCTCCGTTAACATCGTCGCTCTGATACAGTTTCAGCATATCCTCATTGAGCGTAAAACCCTTTTCGGTCAATGCTGTGACAATGTCATACTGAACCTGTCCGGCTTCGGCATCCACCGCTACGGAGGAACCGATCATACCGCCAAGTGTCGGATTGATGGAGTTAAGACCCCAAAGTGTGACGTTCTCCGCCGAAGTATCGAGCGGAAGCGTGCTGTCAAGGTTCTTTAAGAGAGCTGTTCCCTCAGATGAAATCTCTGCCGCAAGTGCATTCTTTGCATCGATCAGCTCCGTAAGGCTTCCGAATTCCGACTTGTAATATGTGGAATCGATATTCTGGTCCTCACCGGTCTCCACGATCTTATAGTTCTGGATACCGAGTCTTGTGTTGATGAACGCTGAGTTTGCTTCGCAGATTGCCGTTGCCCCGATGCTGGCGGCCAGAAGGCTGGCGGTGATAGCCGCAAGACCTCTCCACACTCCACCGGTAGGCTTTCTTTTATTGCTCATAGCCTCTCTCCTTATTCTTGTAAAAAATACTTTGTGTTGCTTTATACAAAAGATCGATACATCTGCTCATTACCTTCGCAGATACCGGTGTCCTGTCTGCATCATAGGAACAGGACGCCGGCAATGATCCTTGTATTTTCTTTTAAGTTTTCGGTGTTTGTTTACCGAAGGGGTGCTTACATGCCGCCCAGGAATTTATCGATGATACTCGGGTGAGCCTTCTTGTACGCCAGCTTCTCCTGATATTTCTTTTCTTCTTCCTCGAAATTCAGGCCCTGCTTCTTACATCTCGCCCTCAGCTCTTCTTTTCTGGCTTCCTCAGCCTTCCTGTCAGCCTCTTCCTGCTCAAGGCGTGCGCGCTCTTCCGGCTCGATCCATTTGCCGCCCTCAGCGAGGACTGCTGCCTTCTGGTGAGCGATGATCGCGTCGTGATCTTCCTTTGCGTACTTCTCCACATCCATCTTCCACAGGCAGATGATAACCGCCACGAAAGAGATCACGTCCATCATAAGGTACACAAAGATGATCATGCCTTCGGTTCCTGCTGCCTGTCTGGTAAGAGAAGCGTCGTAGCCTGTCGCCGAAAGAACACCGTTTACGATGCCGATCGCCAGTCCGAGAAGACCGACCATGATGGAGCCGTACATCGACATGGTAAAGCCGTCCGAACGGAAGCCGTTCTTGGCTTCCAGATGATCAAGCACGTCGGAGACCAGCGCAAGCATCACGTACTGTGCCGGAATGATACCGATGGCCTTAAGCACAACGCCCGTACAAACGATGGGGAAGCTGTGCACATTGATGAAGCAGACCAGACCGCCGATCGCCGAGAAGATAAGACCTGCGATGATCGCTCTCTTCTTGCCGAGCTTGCTGGCCAGCGGCCATGCGATGACCATACCTGCCGCGGAGGGAAGTCCGCCGATCAGGCCGAGCGTGGACATCAGCGCGCCCGAAGCACTCTCGGGGTTGGATGACGAAAGAACGGAGTCGAACATCCATCTTGCATAGTAACTCATGGAAGTATTCTTTACCAGCTGTCCTGCCTGGAAAAGGAGGACATACAGGATGACCATCCACCAGAACTTGTCTTTGGTACACACTTCGATGTGTTTCTTTGTCGGAATAACTTCTTTTGAGGTGCCGAGCTGCATTTCTTCCTCGGTGATACGCTCTCTGGTGAACATGTACTCGAGGAAAATGCCTACAGCCGTCACAACGGCAAGCACGATGCCCATTATCCTCCAGTTCGCGTAGCTGGCACCGATATCGATGACACCGTTAGCATCCGTCACAAACATGAACGGCTGAAGAAGGATCGGAACGATGATACTTGCGCCGACACCTGCCGCCGCGATCATGGATGCGTTGGACAGGGTCGAAAGGATACCTCTCTGGTTCGGGTTTCTGGTCGAAAGCGCCACCAGAGAACTGTGTGCCGTATAGTAGCACGGATATGCGATTGCATAGTACAGATTGTAGGTGACCGCAATAAAGCACATCTGCACGATGTTGCTTCCGCCCGTCGGCGTCATAAACATCAGTATGATCGCGCAGGCCAGAAGCGGCATGGACAGGATCAGATACGGACGCGCCTTACCTGCACTGGTGCGGGTTTTGTCGATCCACTGTCCGACAATGATATTGCCGGCAACGACAAAGATAACGGAGACGATCGGAAGCAGTGCGGAGAACGCACCGAACTTCGTCCACCCCAGAACGTCCGAATAGTAACGTGACAGGTAAGATCCGAAGATGGAGTTTGCCAGCATCGCACACATCGGCGCGACCAGGTAACCGATCAGCATCTCCTGAAGCTTTACGTTCTGCGACGTGATCTTCGTCTTCAGAACGGGATTGTCAAAAAATGATGAATTCTTAGCCAATAGTCCTCTCTCCTTTCAGGTAATCGTCAGGCAAGATCGAAGGAGACAAAATCGAATGTTCCTTTTCCTTCGATGCTGAAGTAAAGGGCTTCCTTCTCGCCGAGACCTTCAGGGAGAAATCCTGCAAAGCCATGTTCTGTTTTGCATGTGCGTACCGGAATGCGGCAGATGATCTCGCCGTCTTCCTTTGTACGGATAACCACATCACAGTTTGTGCCGTAGCCCTGGAGGTTGACACGGATCTTCGTGGTCTCTCTAAGGTCGAAGTATTTAAAGGCCACCGTACAGCCGGTACAGAAGTTCGATACGTACTGATCCGGCCCGGTCTCACGGTCCACGCCCTTCTGGGTCAGATACGGGCTGTTCCCCTTCGGATACTTGATCATGCTGAGGAAACGGGTTCCGCTCTTTCCATAGACGTTGCATGCGCAGTAGGAAGGATAATGTCCTTTTCCCTTAAGCGGTCCGCCGTTCAGTCCGCAGGAGGTCATCTCTGCCTGATAGAATTTGCCGTCCTCAAAACGGATCTCCTCGGCACAGCCCTGACGCGAAGACTGTTTGCGGTTGGAGTGCCTGTGATAGAAGATGTAATATTTACCTTCGATCTCGATCAGACTGCCGTGGGTGTTGCCGGTATCCATATGTGCGTGTTTCACATCCGGAACTCCCGGAAGACCGATATCGCCGCAGCTTACCAGGATGCCGCCGTACTCGAATCCGCCTGTCGGGCTGTCGCTCACCGCATAGCAGAGGTTGTGGCTGTTGAGTGAGCTGTAGATAAAGTAATATTTGCCGTTGAACTTTCTCATGGAGCTCGCCTCTCCGAAAGGCTGCTCCTCAAAGGGTGTTCCTTTTGCTTCTTCACCGGTAAGCACGCCGATGTAGTTCAGCTCGTCTCCGGAGATGACCGTCAGCATATCATTGGTGTCGATCTCAAAGTACATCGGGCCTTTCTTTGTCGGCTGGGAGCCGTCCAGAAGGATCGGATTTCCGCCGAAAGCAAAGCCGGTGTACATGTAAAGTCTGCCATCCTCGTCCATGAGGCAGCCCGGGTCGAACTGGAACGGCTCGTTCCTCTTGCCGATCGGGGTTCCGTCCTGATATTTGACGTAGCCGTAAAACTCATACTTTCCGGCAGGCTCATCGCAGACCGCAACAGAGATCATCTTGGTACCGCCCATAAAATAGTACAGATAATATCTGCCGTCCGGTCCGACGACCATGTCGGGTGCCGCAAGGCCGTTAGTGACCTTGATCCTGGGTGCCGCAGGGTCCTGATCTCTGCGGAAGATCACGCCGTGATAATTCCAGTTGCCCAAATCGTCGACCGGGGCGGACCAGCACACATAATCTCCCAGACAGAAGTTGATCCCGTTAAAGATGTCATGGGAACCGTACACATAAACA
>CADCPK010000212.1 GCA_902803215.1 uncultured Lachnospiraceae bacterium | reverse complement strand
GTTCTTTGGTGCACGGTTGATTTCCGCCGTGATATAGAAGACGATATCTTTAGAATTTCCGGCTTCATCCGAGACCCGGCACATAAAACTGCAGTCCTTCTCTATAACAGGACTATACTCCGTTCCGGTCGCGCCGCTGATTTCCACAAACGAGCCTTCCGTACCGTCCGCATCGCCCTCATACCACTGGCAGTCGATATCGGTTGCTGACCACCAGATGAAATCGAACCTTGTTTCTTCTCCAATATAGGCTGTTCTTTCCGCAGTCCCGTTCCGAAGAACGAAAAAGTCCGTTGCCTCCACGTGTACAGTGTAGGAGGCGGGTTCTTCACTGTAGTACTGTGCTTTCAGGTAATAGGTTTTTCCTGCGGTCAGATCTACGCTGATCAGGAAATCCGCATTCCCTCTGCTGTCATGATCTGAAGTGATCAAGGATCCTCTCGGGTCATAGAGTTCTCCATAAGGATCGCTTTGTTCCGTCTCTTCGTGGGAAGAGTAGAAGAGATAATGTCCGTCCGCCTCCGGGGTAAAGGCAAACAGAGTGCTTCCATCTCCGGCTTCTCCCTCGACAGATGCCGTTTCTCCCGCCCTGATCGCCCGGGCGGATGCCATCTGCTCATCTGTGAGACCATTCGGATCCCTCTCCACATGCAGTTCGAACCAGACGGTGGCCTCCTGCCCGTAACGGTCGGTCACCGTGCAGGAATATTTTTCGCCGTCAACGGGCTCATAAAGAGAATAAGATGGCTCGTTATTCAGGGAGCTTACTATCTCGCCCGACGCATTTTTCCAGGTATAAGAAAACCCGTCGGGTTCCCCGACGCTATTGACAGTGAGTACCGTATATGCGTCCTCCCAGCCAACGTTGATGACAGCGGTATCCTCGCCCTCTGAAGCACCTTCCGGATAAATATTCAGGGCAGGTGTTTCCGAAACAAGCTGAATCGAGAGGATCATCATGGCGTTATAATCGTCCTTAACGACGCATTCATATATTCTGCCTGCCTCAGGTGTACCCACCTGCAGGGAGATTTCTCCCCCTCCGGTGAGCTTGCCGGATGCCCCGTCCGCGTCTACCAGCACCTGATCGCCGAAGTCGTCTGACACTGACCAAAAGTAGGTCACCGGAGTTCCTTCGTCCGCCTCCACGACAGCGTTGAGGGTCAGAGTCTCTTTTCCCGTAACATCAATATAAAAGTAATTCTGTTTCGAGGGATCCTCAGCTGCATACACCCGGAGATGGTTGTTGACAATAAACCTGTACCTGGCTGTTCCACTGTTTCCGAAGGAATCCGTAACTGTACACGCGTAGGTTTCTCCGTTTGCAGGAGAGCTGACAGTCAGGGATGCCGATGTATCACCGGTCGGGGCAAGTTCTTCGTCATCGCTGTGGGACATTTTCCACTCGTAAGTGAGCCCGTCCATGTTATCTGCCGTCACGTAAGGAGACAATGTAAAGCTCTCCGCTGCGCGGGGGTCCAGTTCCACTGACCATTCCAATCTCTCAGCGTCCGCATAGACGCAGAAGCTGTTGCTGTGCCTGAAGAAATAAGTCAGTGAAAGCGGTTTATCTCCGTAGCCGTTGTCCACAACACAGGTGTAGGCTGTACCGTTCACGGGATTATCGACGGAATAGGCGGGATTGTCCGCCCCCTCAATGAGTTCCTCACCGCTGCCGGCATCCTTGTACCACTGATAAGTGAGACGGTCACCGACTCCCGTATATGCTGTGACCCAGAGCGAGACCGGACCGTCTGAATCATCGGCATCAAGATAAATCTCTGTGGCGTATACCACCTCTCCATACAGGTCAGTTCCGGAAAGAGAGAATTCCTCGTCATTCCCCAGATACAGATGGAAAAAGGCAGACTCTGACCGGCCGTTCGAGTCAGTGACGGTGCACATGTAATCGCCTTTCATGGGCATGCTGACTTCGTATGTATCTCCCTCGATCCCGGGGATCTCAGTCCAGTCTTCTTCCAGATATTTTCTGTTTTCCCATTTATAGGTGATTCCTTCGACGTTTTCTCCGGCTTCGACCATCGTGCGGAGTGTAAGCGATTCCTTGCCTGTAATGTCTATGTATTTTTCATTCTCTTTTCTTTCATTTCCTTCCGGATAGACAAAGAGATCATTGGCAGGATTGATATTGATATAAAATGTGACAACCGCATAGTTGTCCGGATCATTGACATCGGACACGCGGCAGAAGATCGTACGGGATTCCTGAATATCAAACAGAGTATAATCATTCCACCCATTATCCTGGAGCACCTGATCGTCTTCATCATACCAGACGATGGAAGGATCCAGGCCTTCACTGGTGAAGGAGACAGAAAGAGACGGCGAACTGCCGCGTTCAATAAATAACATGCTGGATCTCGAATCAGGCGCGCCTCCTTCCGGCCAGGCAGAGATAACACCGTTTACATAAAGATTAAAGAAAACGGTTTCCCCGGTCCCGTCCGGGTAACCGACATCACAGCAGATCTGTGTATAGGACTGCACATTCTGTACTGAGCAGATATTGGGGATACCGGTGTCATATGAAAGCCCGCTTCCGTCTGATTTGTGCCAGCGGAAGGTGACCTCTTCCCCTTCGGGCGCTCCGGCTTCTACCTTGAGAGTCTGGCCGCCGCCCCGTTCAAGATGAAAATCGGTGATCCCCTCCGCTGCCCTGGCATAATACGGCAGTTTTTCAAAATGCACCTGATATTCGGCCTGTTCATCAAAGCAGTAAGCCTGAATGTAATATCCGGCATCTCCCTCCAAAAATGTCGTATATTCGAAATCCATGCCGCTATCATCATCGGAGGCACCGATTTCATTATAGTCGTCATCATACAGGATCATGGCGGGGTTACATCCGGAGCTGGTGGAGTAGATCACATATTTTCCGTTATACTCAGGGCTTAAATAGAAAAACGCAGGGGCATCGCCGGTGATATTGACATCAACAGCACCTCCGACAGGAATCTCTATTGCGCCCTCAAAGTCCTGGGAAACGACCTCCACTGCATCGCCT
>CADCPK010000211.1 GCA_902803215.1 uncultured Lachnospiraceae bacterium | reverse complement strand
GAAGGTCCGCTCATCCACCACCGAGTTGGATGCCTGCCGGCGCAGCTCGGTATTGTTGGCGGCAAAGTGCTTGGGGCAGGCCGAAACGCCGTTCTCCTGTATGCCGCGGATATACCCCGCCGCCATTTTTCCGGCGAGGTACGGATCTTCCGAAAAGTACTCAAAGTTACGTCCGCAAAGAGGACTTCTCTTAATATTGAGGCCGGGGCCAAGAAGTACAGCGACTTCCTGGCACGCGGATTCTTCGCCCAGACTGCGCCCGATCTCTTCGCCCAGAGAGGGATCCCACGAGTTGGCGATCGTTGCGGCAGTGGGGAAACATGTAGCGGGAACAGAGCCGTTGAGGCCCAGCTGGTCACCGGCGCCCTCCTGTTTGCGGACGCCGTGAGGACCGTCGGAGAGTGTGATGCTCGGAATTCCTTTGGATTTGATGCTGTAGGTGGACCAGAAATCACGGCCGGAGAGGAGATAACATTTCTGAGATAAAGAGAGTTTGGAAATAATATCTTTATGCTTCATGGTTATTTACCTTTCTTTCTTCCTGAAATCGGTAACAAAAATATATATGAAAAGTATACATAAATTGTACAGCTAATGCAAACAGAATCGTAAAAAAAGACAATAACGCAGCGGTTGTATTTCTGCTATAATTTTCTACCGGACTTTGTTGCGGCGTCTGCAGAAACGTGGCACATAAAATAGGAATGGAATAATTCAGTACGCCGGCTGCTGCGGGAGGGGAAACTATGGCAGGGAAAAATAAATATGAAATAGATATGCTGAACGGGCCGTTGATGCCCAAGATCATCACTTTTGCGCTGCCGCTCATGCTTTCCAGCGTACTGCAGCTTTTGTTCAACGCGGTGGATGTCATCGTGGTCGGCAATTTCACCGGAAGCAGTGCTCTGGCAGCGGTTGGATCGACTTCAGCCCTGATCAATATATTTACAAACCTGTTTATCGGATTATCCATGGGGGCGAACGTACTGGCTGCAAGGAAGTATGCGTCCGGCGCGTACAGCGAGATGGAAGATGCGGTGCACACTGCCATCACGGTGGCACTCATCAGCGGCTTTGCGATGGTCTTTGTCGGAATCTTCTTTTCCCGTCCGGCATTGGAGCTTATGGATACACCTGCGGACGTGATCGACCAGTCGGTTCTTTATATGAGAATCTATTTCCTTGGCATGCCGTTCTTTATGGCGTATAACTTTGGCGCTGCGATACTGCGAGCTGTGGGCGATACAAGGCGTCCGCTGGTTTATTTGACTATTGCAGGCGTTGTCAATGCCGGCCTTAACATGTTTCTTGTTATCGTTTTTCATCTGGGAGTAGCGGGTGTTGCCATTGCTACGGCTATCTCACAGGGAATTTCGTGTATTCTGGTTCTTCGATGCCTGATCAGGAGTGACAGCGCTTATCATCTTGATATGAGAAAGCTCAGGGTGGACAAGGGAAGCCTTTTGCAGATCTTTCAGGTGGGGATCCCGGCCGGAATACAGAGCTGCGTGATCAGCTTTTCGAACGCGCTTCTGCAGTCGTCCGTCAATTCCTTCGGGTCCGTTTCGATGGCCGGTTATACCGCAGCAAACAATCTCCTGGGCTTCCTGTACATGGGAGTCAACTCTATTTCGCAGGCGGCCATGAGCTTTACCAGTCAGAATCTGGGTGCCCGCAAGTTTAAGAGGATCGACAGGATCCTTCTGGACTGTTTGATCCTTGAGGTTGTTGTACCATTGACCATGGGCGGGCTTGCAACAATTTTTGGCAGGCAGCTCCTCGGCATTTATACAACCGATCCCGATGTTGTGAATGCGGGGATGGAGATCGTGGCGATCTCGTTTGTGCCTTATTTCCTCTGCGGCTTTATGGATATGTTCCCCGGAATGATGCGCGGCATGGGGCATGCTTTCGTACCGATGATCCTTTCGCTTCTGGGGACTGTGGGGTCGCGAGTTGTGTGGATCCTGTTTTTCTTCCCAATGCATCGGACGCTTTGGAATCTGTTCGTGTGCTATCCGCTGTCCTGGACCGTGACGTTTGTGCTGCAGGTCATTTGCTTCTATTTTGTGCGGAGGGTTGTGTGGAGG
>CADCPK010000210.1 GCA_902803215.1 uncultured Lachnospiraceae bacterium | reverse complement strand
GGGGCACATCAGTCTGTGAACCGGTGCCTGCTGATCCTCAGAGCCAATCGCCTAAGAACGACTAAAGAATCCGCTCAGGAGAGCCTTCGCGGATTAGTCTTTCTAAGGCGCTTGTCTCTTCGGGCAGGCACAACGGTTCACAGACTGATGTGCCCCCGGGCTGCGGCCTGAGTCGGAGCAGGGTCGGTTGAGGCATGAATGGTAACAATGTGTTTACATACTGTGGTCTGCTGCGGGGAGGGGGCAGCCTGTCCGGCAGTGAGTCCCCTCCCCGGTCGCACCCCCGCTATACATTTATATATTCATACATCTATACATTTATACATTCATACTTTTATACATCTATATATTTATACATCTATACATTCAGATTCAGGAGAAGAATATGTCGAATAATAATTCGGGCTACGTTAACTCAAAAGCCGCCTTTTACCTTCCTCCCGCATTTCTTTTACGGATGCAAGACCTTTTGGGGGAGGAATACGATGCATTTTTAGAGAGTTATGAAAACAAACGGACCTACGGGCTTCGGATCAACACGCGTAAGATCTCGCCGGAGGAGTTTGAGAAGATCTGCCCCTTTCCGGTGAGAAAGATTCCCTGGGCGGAGGGGGGATACTTTTATGATGAAGATGTCAGGCCCTCCCTCAGCCCGCTTTACCGCGCGGGGCTCTACTACTTGCAGGATCCCGGGGCGATGGTTCCGGCTTCGTTGTTGCCGGTGAACCCGGGGGACAAGGTGCTCGATCTCTGCGCGGCGCCGGGTGGTAAAGCCACCGCTCTTTCAGCGGTGCTTGGGAACGAAGGCCTGCTGGTCGCCAATGATATCAGCGCCACCCGTGTAAAGGCACTGCTCCGCAATCTGGAACTCTTTGGCGGCGCCAACACACTGATCCTTAATGAAGACCCCGAGAACCTTCCCGCCTGCTTCGAAGGATTCTTTGACAAGATCCTTCTCGACGCGCCTTGCTCAGGAGAAGGTATGTTCCGAAAGGACGACTCCCTGGCGCGTGACTGGACACCCGAAAAGTCCGATGCACTGGTCAAAATACAAAGGCGGCTTTTGAAAACAGCGGTCCGGATGCTGCGCCCGGGTGGTCTGCTCCTCTACTCCACATGCACATTCTCGGAGGAAGAGGACGAAGGCGCGGTGCGTGAGCTGCTTGACTCCTGTAAAGAGATACATCTCATCGCACCTAAGCAATACGAAGGCTTCTCGCAAGGTGTCGGCCCCGGCATGGAGAATTGTGTCCGCATCTATCCTCACAAAATGGACAGCGAGGGGCAGTTTGCTGCACTGTTCCAAAAAGATGCTCTTCCGGTTGAAGAATCGGACGGCAACACAGAACGCAGCAAACGCTCCGGAAAAAAAGACCGCAAGACAAAATCGGGTGGAAAAAAGACGTCCGGGGATCCTCTTCGTGATGTCGAATCTTTCTTTGCAGAGATCGGTCTTAAATCCATTGGCGGGAAAGCCCTCCAAAAAGAGGCCATCGAGATACGAAACGAGAAAGTCTACTATGTCCCCGCCGAAATTCCCGATGTGCGCGGACTCAAATTCATACGGAACGGACTCTACCTGGGCGACCTGAAAAAGAACCGGTTCGAGCCCTCGCAGCCGTTTGCACTCTCACTAAGTCCCGGCGATGTATCTTCCTTCATCAGCCTCCCCGAATCGGACCCGCGGCTGAAGGAATATCTAACCGGCGCTCCGATCTCCATAACTGAAGAAGAGGCTTCTTGCATCAAAGGATGGGCAGTCCTCTGCGCGGCCGGACACCCCCTGGCATTCGGAAAACTTGTAAATGGTCAGCTTAAGAATAAATATCCGGCAGGCTGGAGAGCATGATGCTCCGGCCTGCAAAGAACTTGCTTTTCCCCCCGCCTGCCACTTCGCGCGGGGGCTGCTGCGGGGCTTGAGGGGTTGGGGCGTGAATCGTAACGTATCTACACCAGAATATCCTCCCCAAGCGTAAAGGACCAAATAAACTTCTCTTTAACCGGTCTCCCCGCCAGCCTTTCGAGCGCTTCCGCATAATCTTCAAGCTGTATGTGATAGAGATCTACAAGAGCTTTGGCATTACTAACACGGTCCGTCTTGTAATCGAGAAGCACGATGCTGTCCCCCTCATAAAAGTACGCATCAATGATCCCCTGCACCAAAACCATAGTATCCGACTCCATCGAAAGTCCGATATCCACCGCGTTCATCCCCAACATAAACGGCTGCTCACGATAAAGCTCTCCCCTTAACGCCGCCTCCCGCATCCGTTTCCCGACACCGGACGAAAGAAAAACAAGGATATCCCGCACCTGAATCGCCTCCGCCTGCACACTGCTCAGCTTTTTCGCAGAAATCAGCTCCTCCAGCTGCTGCCTGATCTCCCCCTCAGAAGATACCCTGCGATAGTCCAAGCACTCCATGACCCTATGATAAGCAGTACCACGGCTGCTGCCCGTCAGCTTCTCTTCCTCTTCTCCGGCAAGAAATCTCGGAACCAGCGGAACGACTTCCTCTTCCGCCGCGATCACGCTCTCCCTGTCCTCATCATCATGGTAGCTCCTCTTCTTAAGCTCCGACACAGTCACCTTAACCGGAATATCACTCAGCTCACGGAAAGGATACCGGAAAGAAAAACGCTCGTCCAACGCCTCGCGCATCTCTTCATCCACCACCTCTTCAGGGTCGGTCTGCCGCAAAATACGAAGCACTTCCCGCGTCTTCACCGCAGAAAACGCCTCCCCGGTCACCGCCTCTTTCACATCAGCCACTTTAATAACAAATTCGGCCGGATCGTCATAAAGCAGATGATTCCTGCGAGGAAGGATCCCCTCCTGATAAAACAGCGGCGCCATGCTCCGATGCCCCGCCAGCGCATAAAGGATAAAATCGAGATAAGTTCTCGCATTCTTACGCTGCCGCAGAGGAAGCAGCACCTCATCGTTCTCCGGTATCGCAGAAGAAGCCATCCGCTCCAGCAGCTTAGGAAATTCTCCTACACTGCCCGTCATGATCAGCTTCTCCTTCGCACGGGTAAGCGCAACATAAAGCACACGCAGCTCCTCCGCCTTGCTCTCCGCCGTGATGCGCGCCGCAGTCAGCTTCTTCTTAAGAGAAGGAACCCGCAGACTCCTCTCCGGGAACACCGCATCGGCAGCGATCCCAAACTCCTCGTCCACAAGGATGGAGTCCCTTGCATCCATCAGATTAAACTGCTTTCCAAGCCCCGAAACAAAAACGATCGGAAACTCCAGACCCTTGCTCTTGTGGATGGTCATCAACGTAACCGCCCCGTCGCCCGCGCCCGAAAGATTCACCTCACCATAGTCCACCTCATATTTATGCAGATTCTCAATATATCTGATAAAATGAAACAGTCCATGGAAACCGGTCTTCTCGTACTCCCCGGCCTTCTCGACCAGCATTCCCAGATTGGCCGACCGCTGCAGCCCATCCGGCATCGCTTTCGCCGTCAGACCATATCCCGTCACATCCAGAATATCCGTGATCAGCTCATGAACCGGCAGGTACACCGCTTTTTTCCGGAACGAAGCAAGCTGCGCATAAAAGAGCCGAAGCTTCTGCATCAGCCTCTCACGCCATTCCTCAGGCCCGTCAGAGCCATCCTGCAGAAATGCCGTCACACTGTCATACAGAAGGCCGTCTTTGTACACCGTCCTGAGAAGCGCCAGCTCCTCATCCGTACAGCCCACGATCGGAGAAAGCAGTACTCCCGCAAGCGGAATATCCTGCCGCGGATTGTCACATATCCTGAGATAATTCAGAATCGTGACCACCTCAGTCGCCGAAAAATACCCGCTCCGCGAAGCCGCATACGCCGGTATCCCGCGGGACGCCAGAACATCACTGAACACCTCAGCCCAGCCCGAAAAACTGCGGAGAAGGATCACGATATCTCCATATCGGGCAGGCCTGTACTCCCCCGTCTCTTTGTCGACCACCTGCTCGTGCCCGACGATCTCCCTGATACGGTCAGCGACGATCATCGCCTCCAGCTCTTTTTCGGTCTTCTGTTCTTCCTCCTCTTCCAGAAGAGGATCGTCTTTTTTCACCAGAAGAAGCTCCGTCTTCACAAAATCCTTACTATGCCCTTCGGGGAACTCGGCTCCGGGATACAGCGCCTCGTCATCCCCGTAGGAAATTCCTCCAAAATCCTCGCCCATGAGCCTGCGGAAGATATAGTTTACGCTCGAAAGCACTTCGGGGCGGCTTCGGAAATTTTTGTGCAGATTGATCCGCACCTCGGGACCGTCATTCTCACTGAACTTATGGTATTTTTCCATGAACAGCTCGGGGCGCGCCAGCCTGAACCGGTAAATGCTCTGCTTAACATCGCCCACCATAAAGATATTCTTCCGGTCCTTCACCCAGCCGGACACATACCCGGTGATCATCTCCTGCACCAGGTTGCTGTCCTGGTACTCGTCCACCATCACCTCGTCAAACCGTTCCGACAGTTCCCTCGCCGCCGCGGAGCCGCCCTCCTCGCCTTCCTTCGGAGAAAGAATCTTCAGGGCAAAATGCTCCATATCGGTAAAGTCGAGGATGTTCCTCTCCCTCTTTTCCTCCGCAAACCGCTCCATAAACCGGCGGGTCACTCTGACCAGCATCTCGATCGGAGCCCGGCTCGCGGTCAGGGTCTCGATGATGCGGGATGAAGATTCAAAGAACCTTTTCTTCCGGAGATCATCCAGAATATCTTTCGCCTCGTTCTTAAGGCTCAGTGCCCGGTCTTTTTTCACCGGATCGATGCCCTTCGGCCTTTTCCTCGAAAGTCCGGGAAACTCTTCCTGCGAAAAGTACTCTACAATATCATCAAACTGCCCCGCCTCGGCAAACCTCTTCAGATCTTCGGTGTACGAGATCATGTCGAGCAGCCCTTCTTCGTAATGATACGGCCCCTCCACAGAACGGCTGATATCCAGAGCCTCCTTAAATAGACGCTCCGCCTCGCCAAGCTCGGAGGCCGCCTCTCTGTACAGGTCCCGCATCCAGGGAAGGGCGCTCAGTTCCGCCTCATCAGCTGCATCGAATCCGTCTATACACTTGTCCAGCCACCCTTCAGGGTCAGGGTCGCTCATCGCCTTCTTATAAATCTTGTCGATCTCACCCCGCAGATTTTCGTCCGATTTCCCGCGGCAGAGGCAGTCCAGCATATGAAGATATTCGGGGCTTCCCTCTTCGTGGAACTCGTCCAGAACCTCCCGGATTGTGTCCTGCCGAAGAAGCTCCAGCTCCCCCTCTTCCGCCACCCGGTATCCCGGATCCAGCCCGATCAGGTGGAAATAGTTGCGCAGGATCCAGCCGCAAAAGCCGTCGATCGTGTTGATCTGCGCCATGTGAATGAGAGTCAGCTGCTTCTGCAGGTTTTCGTTCTCGGGATCACGCTCCAGCTCCTGCTCGATCGATCTGCGGATCCTCTCCTTCATCTCACCTGCCGCCGCTCTGGTAAAGGTCATGATCAGCATTCGGTCGATGGGGACCGGATGCACGGGGTCGGTGAGTTTCGACAAAATCCTTTCCACAAGGACAGCCGTCTTTCCGGAACCCGCGGCAGCGCTCACCAGAATGCTGCGATTCCGAAGCTTAATGACTTTCTGTTGATCTTCAGTCCACTGCACTGCCATCCTGCACCTCCTCCATACGTTTCCAAAGTTCCTGATCATCCATCTTTCTGATCTCGCGGTACGAGTACCCGGGAATATTCCGGTCGAAGCCGCAGACCGTCTTATAAGCACAATAGTCACAGGGCATCGTCGTCCCCATTCTGTAGGGCTCTGCGGCAGTCTCGCCGTCCAGGATCCTGTCCCGGTTCTTCCCGGTCATCGTTTTTACATACCCGAGAAGAACATCGAACTGCTTCTCGTCCGCCACACTCGACCTTGCACCGAGTTCATTCCCCTTTTTCATCGTGACCGGAAGCGATACGAAAGTACTGTCCATCGCCTCAAGGATGTGCGTATCCTTCGTCGCGATCCCGTTCATCTTCAGCGTTTTCAGGATCTCCTTCTCGATATCCTCGGGAATGTCATCCGGGCTTCCCTCGGCGATCGGGTCCTTCACATTATAGTAAAAGATGCCTGCCGGGATCACTTCGCTCTCCGGATGCTTTTTCTGCTCGATCGTGAGAGCAGCGTCCAGATACAGCACCAGCTGCACCTGAAGCCCATGATAAAGCTTCAGCAGCTCAAAGGTTGTATTGCCGGTCTTATAATCGATGACCTTCACATACACGCGGTTGTCTTCCTGCATGACGTCAACACGGTCGATCCGGCCGCCCGCAAAGGCGATCTCGACCCCCTCGGGATCGAACTTTCCTGCCTTTACCTGCTGCTGCAGAGCGTCGATCGTCCGCCTCAGTATGGCCCGCGCTCTTTCGATCATCCATTTATTGCGTGCGCTGCTTTTCAGTATGGTGTTGCCATAGTCGGCCGCCAGGGTATCCAGGCAGCGGTTCAGCAGTTCTTCCTTCTTTTCTTCGTCTACAGTTCTGAGCGTCAACCCTTCTTCTCTCAGTGCCTTCTCAAAATACTCAAGCACCTCGTGAACAAGATTACCCAGGTCGGCATCTTTGAACTCATACTCCTGCCTCTCCGAAAGTCGAAGACCGTAGCGCAGGAAATGTGCGCAGGCACATGCGGCAAACCGCTCCAGCCTTGTCGCTCCGTTTTCGGGCACATCCCCGTAAAGTGCCTTCGCCACTGTGCTCCCGATCTTTCCCTCGGGCGCCCGCATGAAGGCGGCTTCCACGATCCGCATAGTCTCTGCACGGGTTTTTTCGTCCCGCAGATACCGTCTGAACAGCTCCGCAAACAGCGGTGTCTCGCGGAAGTTCTCTGCGGAAGGCAGCTCTCTTATCAATGCTTCAAAACCCGATGTCGTGTTCTCGGGAATCTCATTTTCCTGCTCTTCCTCGGCCTCCGTCACCGTCAGCCCGGGGAACAGAGTGGTGAGCGTCCCGATCAGATAAGCGGGGCTCTGCGATTCGCCCTTCTGATTGGTCCTGCTGAAGGAGAGCTGCAGGAACTCGGAGGGCTTAGTGAGGTTCAGATACAGATAAAACCGCTGTACATTCATCTGCTCCTTGGGGTCCGGTGCCAGCTCTATGCCCTGTCCGGCCAGAAAATCCCTGTCAGCTTCCGAGAGGATACCGCCTCCGGAAGCTGCCTTCGGGATGCTCCCTTCGTTCACTCCGGCAAAGAACAGCGCCTTCACATCCTTGAGCCTGGTTCTCTCCATGTCTCCGATCATGACGCAGTCCTGCCCCGGCGGGATCAGCGCGACTTTCGCCTTGGAAAGGCCGGTCTCGAAGATCCTTGTGAACTCTCTGCGGTTCATTTTTTCATCGCCGAGGATCTCGGTCATGCGGTCCAGAAGATCCAGCACAATGCCGTAGATCTGGGCGTATTCCTTTTCGAGCCTTCGCTCCCCCGCTTCTCCAAACGCAAGCTGCTGCTCTTTAAGCTTCTCCTGTATCCTGTTTTTTCGGAAGAACAGATAAAGCTGTGTGCAGTGTTCCCTCACCGTCCTGCTGCCCTTGTTGTTCTCCTTAAACTCCGCGATCTCCTGTACAAAACGTTCGCGGATGTCATTGATCTGTGCGATCTCCGCGGGGTCCATGCCGCGATAGACCCTCACCCATTTATCGTTCCATCTGCCAAATCCGCGGATCCCCAGCGCTTTCACATAGTTTTCCAGGCGGTCGGCCTCCCCGGCATCAATATCCGAGAGTCCGGTCCGCAGATACCGCATAACGCTCTCGCTGCTGAAATCCCTGTCGATCAGTTCAAGCGACGCTCTCACATACTCGATAAACGGATTCTGCATGATGCTGTGCGTCTCATCCAGGAAGTAAGGAATGTCCGACTTCTCGAAAACCTGCGCGGCAGCGGGGCCGTATTCTTCGAGGTTTCCGGTGATCACGGCGATCTCCCCGTATTTCACTCCCTTCTCTCTGACCATCCGGCAGATCGAAGAAGCTATATCTTCCATCTCACGTCGGGGACTTCCCGCTGTGACGATCTTTATATTCTGCGGCCGTCCCTCATATTTACCTTTTTTGTAACGGAATATATTCTGCTCCAGGAAAGCAAGGGAGTCCGCGTGGCTGAATCTGGTGCCGTCCGAGTGATAAAGCAGAATCGGATCGTCTATGTCCTTTGTGAGGCCCGAAAGGCTCCGGATCATCTTTTTGCTCATGGAAAACAGCTGCCAGGCGTTTTTCCCTTTGTAAGGATTTTCGCGCGCATCAAGCGTCACCGTCACCATCATATCGCGACACACGGCCAGGAGCTCCCTGACCGCATTCAGCTGCACCGGGGTAAAGCCGGTGAATCCGTCGAACACGATGACGCTTCCCTTAAGGCGCTCCGAAAGCGGGATCATTTTGGTGAGTTCTTCCATCACCCCTTCGGACGTCATGTACCGGTTTTCCAGATAGTCCCTGAATGCCCCGTAAAGGCGGGACACGTCGGACAGTTTGAGATTCATGAGCGTCCGCTCCCCCGCCGACTCTGCCATCCGGGCAACCTCTTCGGGGCTGATGTCATACTGCATAAACTCCGAGATCAGCGACTTGACCTCATCCAGGCACCCCGGCTTTCTGATCTGATTTCCCAGGTAGGGATAATCGCTCTCCCGTTCTTCCGTGAGCTTTCTCAATATCATGCTTTTACCGATATCGTCGAGAAGGGCAAGCGTGTCCCCTCCCGTCTCCTCAAAGACACGGTACGCCAGGCGCTGAAAGCTGAGAACGTCGATATTCAGGATGCCTCCGCGGGAGCTCATCGAAACAACGTTCTTCTGGGTCTGCATGGTAAACTGCTCGGGTACAATGATGTAATACAAGACATCCGGGCGGCTTTCCGCCTCCCGGATGACATTTTCGTAAGCTGTATAGGATTTGCCGGTGCCGGCACCTCCGATGATAAATTTAAGCGACATGGCTCTGCCCTCTCTCTATCCTCATCTGCATCTACGAAGAATATTTTTAAGTTCCTCCACCGTGAATGTATATTTTGTCCCGCAGAAGTGGCAGTTCATCTCGATCGGCTTTCCTTCCTGAATCATCTCGTTCAGATCCTTCCTGCCGATGCTGATAAGGGCCTTCTCCACCCTGCTCTTGCTGCAGTTGCAGTAGAAAGAAGTCTCGGTGCGACCGCTGATCTCGATGTCGAAGCCTTCAAGCACACGGTCCAGCAGATGCTCGGCGGTATTCTCCTCCTCAAGGATGGCCGTCACCGAACCGATGCGCCCGATATTCTGCTCGAGCCGCGAGATCACCTCTTCTTCCGCAAACGGCATAAGCTGGACGATAAAACCGCCGGCGCGCCTCACCGTATTGTCCCGGTTCATCAGCACCCCGAGACCCACGGCCGAAGCCACCTGCTCGCTGGTCACAAAATAATAGGTCAGATCGTCGCCGATCTCGCCGGTCTGCAGATCCACCTGCCCGATGTAGGGCTCCTTAAGGCCCATATCTTTGATCACCTGAAGATATCCCGCTCCGACGGCGCCGCCCACATCGAGCTTGCCCCTGCTGTTGGCCGGCAGGATGACATCGGGATTATGCACATACCCCTTCACTCTGCCCTGCGAATCCGCCGTCACGGTGATCCCGCCGATCGGGCCGTCGCCGCGAATCTGGATCGTCAGTATGTCGTTATCCCCCTTCATCATGGTGCCCATCATGGCTCCGCCTGTGAGAAGCCGCCCCAGAGCAGCCGTAGCCACAGGGGAAGTATTGTGATCCTGCCTGGCGGTCTCTACCGTCTCGCGGGTGACCGCAGCGAACGCGCGGATCTGCTGATTTGCCGCCATGGCTCTAAGAATATAATCGCCCATTGGTCTTTGTTTCTCCTTTGATAAACTCTCAATCAATTGTATCTGCTGCCTGTTTTCCTTTTTCCCGTGCGATAAAGGTCAGTCTTTCCGAATCGGCTCTCGGCGGTTCCTGCGTATAAGCATCATAGACGGCAATGAACTCCATTCCCGCCTCTCCGAGCAGTTCCTTCACCTTCTCGACGGCCCACGCTCTCTGATAGTGGACTTCCTCCGACTTTTCGTAAAGCCCGTCCTCTCTCCTGACGAACAGAGTCAGATCGTACTCGTTGATCTCCGACTCCTCATCGTAATCATTCTCCCAGATAAAGCTGCCCTCCTCACGGTTCTCCGCGATGGTGCAGCTTCCGAGAAGCTCCCGGTACTTATGTTCGGTGTTCATGTCGAAGATGAAGATCCCGCCGGGGTCCAGATAATTGTTCACCAGACGGAAGGTCTGCAGCAGTTCCTCCTCTTCGAGCAGATAGTTGAGGCTGTCGCACACGCTGACGACTGCGCGGACCGTACCGTAAAGTTCAAACTCCGTCATGTCCTGCAGCAGATAGAGGATGCTGTGCCCGGATTCCGCTCTCTTTTCGGCCGCACGAAGGAGCATCTCCTCGGAGCCGTCCACGCCGATCATATCGTATCCCGCCGCAGCTAGCAGCTCCGTCATCGTGCCGGTACCGCACCCGAGGTCAAGAACAAGTCCGTCTTCTATATCAAAATCCACAAGTGTGTTCTTCAGATAAGCAGCCCAGGCTTCATAATCGACATTATCCTGAAAGATGTCGTAAACCAGGGCAAATTCTTCGTATGCTCCCATGTAAAGCCTCCGAATTTCAGTATTTCATCAGATGACCCCCATATACCGCCTTGCGAAATATGGGGGTCATGTTATACTCTTTTATTCGTCGTATGTGATCGGCATGTACGCTACATCGCCGGCCTCTCCGCCGTAGTAGTAGTCCACATCGTCAGAATCGTATACGATCGACTCATCGCTGCTGTCAAAGCGATAGGTGTTGCCGTTTCTGTCAGACCAGGTTCCGTCGCCATTGTTCGAAACAACGATCGGTGTGCCTGCGCCATCGTTCGTATAGATGGTACGGGTACGGCTGTTGTCGGCCAGATCTTCGTCCGAATGGATGCTGCCTGAAGAAGTGCCTTCCTCTGCAGGTTCTGCATCAACTACTGCACCGCCCTCGGTGCCCTCACCCTCTGCTGTCTCGGTGCCTTCGGCCGCAGGTGCCGCAGATGCCCCTGTCGCTGCATCCTTGAGTGCAGAATCGTTGAGGATCCTGAAGCTGTCGATCGCTGTTTTGATCGTTGTCAGTGCCGCATCGTCCGCTGCCTGTGTCTCGGCAGTGATCTCGTAATACTCAGTATCATTGCTGATGTATTTGTGGATACGCTGCGCAACACCTTCCGTCTTTTCGGTGTCGTTATACTTAACCACATAATAGATCACATTTGCACCGGCCTCGTCACCGTTGGAGTACTCGCTGATCTCGAACTCGCTATCCTCGAGCGGCAGGGCCCTCTCCAGTGTCATGGCCATATCCTCGGAATCAGGAAGAACCAGGGTTTCCTTGTCCTCAGCATCACCGTGGATGATCACGACGCGTCCGGTATCCGACTCGATGCTGACAATGCCGTTGGAATCGGTCTTGTTAGACCAGCTCTCATCCGGATAATCGATAGAAATGCTTCCGTCTGCCGATGTATATGTGGGCTCCCATACTTCCGTCTCGGGCTCCTCGGTAGGTTCGGGTGTCTCGGCCGCTTCGGGTGTCGGCGTCGCCTCTTCCTCTACGATCACCTGCTCAACAGGATCTTCTCCTCCAAAGCCGCAGGCGGACAGAACAAACGAAAGTGCCGTCGCTGTCGCCAGTATGGCAAATAATCTTCTGTTCTTCATGTGTTCCTCCTTATTCTATATCAGTTTTTTCCCCTTCCACCCGGATGTTTGTTTACGTAACATCCGATATAGAATCCATTTTACCTTTTTATCGGAAAAGTGTCAACATCTTATGTTAATTGAGGTGGAACGGGGGACGGTTCCTCGTTCCAAGTGTTGAAGATTTTCGGCAATTCAATTCTTTCGACACTTGGAACGAGGAACCGTCCCCCATTCCACAGAAGATTTTCGGCAATTCAATTCTTTCGACACTTGGAACGAAGAACCGTCCCCCGTTCCACTTTACACGAACTGATTCAACCGGCGATCATAATAATAATCGATCGATGCCAGCTTTTCCTCAAGTTCTTTTCTTCTAAGCCCCCTGCAGCTGCAAAGAGCCTCAATCGACTCATAGTAATCCCTGAGCTGTGTATTGACATAGCTCAGCAGTATTACAGGATCCTTTGGTATCATAGCAATTACTCACCTTTTACGCTGATTTCAAAATCATCTCCGTTAAAATCCAGCACAAGGGTATCCCCTTCATGCACATCTCCGGAAAGTATTCTGCGCGCGGCCAGGGTCTCCACATACTTCTGCAGATAACGTTTCAGCGGACGGGCGCCGTACACAGGATCGTAGCCCTCATCGATCACATGCACCCTCGCACTGTCCGAAAGCTCCAGATGAAGCTCCTGATCCGCAAGCCTTACATTGAGTTCCTTAACCATCAGGTCTACTATGTTACCAATATCACTTTTTGTCAAGGGTTTAAACAGGATAATTTCATCCAGCCTGTTCAAAAATTCCGGACGGAAATGATTTCTGAGATCGCCCGTCACCATGTCGGCAGCCTCCTGCCGGATATTTCCTTCCTCATCGATGCCATCAAGCAGATACTGCGAACCGATATTCGAGGTCATGATCAGAATGGTATTCTTAAAGTCGACCGTTCTGCCCTGCGAATCGGTGATCCGTCCATCATCCAGCACCTGCAGAAGGACGTTAAACACATCCGGATGAGCCTTCTCGATCTCATCGAACAGAACCACACTGTAGGGCTTTCTCCTCACAGCCTCGGTCAGCTGGCCGCCCTCCTCGTATCCCACGTATCCCGGAGGCGCTCCGATCAGTCTGGAGACGGAGAATTTCTCCATATATTCACTCATATCGATCCTGACCATGTTCTGCTCATCGTCGAAAAGAGCTTCCGCCAGCGCCTTGGCCAGCTCGGTCTTGCCGACACCCGTAGGTCCGAGGAACAGGAACGAACCGATCGGCTTGGTCGGATCCTTGATCCCGGCTTTGGAACGCAGGATGGCATCTGTCACCAGCTTCACGCCCTCGTTCTGCCCGATCACACGCTTGTGCAGCTGATCTTCGAGAGAAAGCAGCTTCGTCTTCTCGCCCTCGGTCAGCTTTGCCACCGGAATTCCGGTCCAGCGCGAGATGATCCTGGCGATCTCATCGTCTGTTACCGCCTCGTGCACCAGACTTCTGTCTCCCGCCTTCGCATTCTTCTCTTCAATTTCCAGCATATGCTGCAGCTTTGGAAGCTCACCGTACTGCAGCTCGGCCGCTTTCTCAAGGTTATATTCCTGCTGTGCCTTCTGGATCTGTCTGTTGACATCCTCGATCTGCTCACGAAGCTTCTGCAGCTTCTCCACCGCATGCTTCTCGTTGTCCCACTGTGCCTTCTGCGCGTTGAACGAATCACGGAGATCAGCCAGCTCCTTCTCCAGTGTATCCAGACGCTCGCGGCTCAGGTTGTCCGTCTCTTTCTTCAATGCAGACGCTTCGATCTCCATCTGCATGATCTTACGTCTCTGCTCGTCAAGCTCGGTCGGCATCGAATCCAGCTCGGTCTTCACAAGCGCGCAGGCCTCATCCACAAGGTCGATGGCCTTATCAGGAAGAAAACGGTCGGTAATGTACCTGTGGGACAGCGTTGCGGCCGCCACCAGCGCACCGTCGGTGATCTTGACGCCATGATACACTTCGTACCTCTCCTTGAGTCCTCTCAAAATGGAGATGGTGTCCTCAACGGTAGGCTCATCCACAAGCACCGGCTGGAATCTTCTCTCCAGAGCCGCGTCCTTCTCAATATATTTCCGATATTCATCCAGCGTCGTTGCACCGATACAATGCAGCTCACCTCTGGCCAGCATCGGTTTGAGCATGTTGCCGGCGTCCATCGCCCCGTCAGTCTTACCCGCGCCGACGATCAGATGCAGCTCATCGATGAACAGGATGATATTGCCCTCGCTCTTCCTGACCTCTTCCAGAACCGCCTTAAGCCTCTCTTCGAACTCACCACGGTACTTGGCTCCCGCCACCAGGGCACCCATATCCAGCGAAAAGATCTTTTTGTCCTTCAGCCCTTCGGGCACATCCCCCGCAACGATCCTCTGCGCAAGGCCCTCAACCGCCGCAGTCTTACCTACACCGGGCTCACCGATCAGTACCGGGTTGTTCTTTGTCTTACGGGAAAGGATCCTGACAATGTTGCGGATCTCGGCATCACGACCGATGACCGGGTCCAGCTTTTGGCTGCGCGCCTTCTCCACCAGATCCTCACCGTATTTATTCAATGTGTCATACGTTGCCTCAGGATTATCGCTCACCACTCTCTGGTTTCCCCTCACCGTAGAAAGGGCCTGAAGGAAGCGATCCCTGGTAATGCCAAACTCATTGAACAGCCTCTTGATCGAAGGACTCGGGGCATCCAGCACCGAAAGAAACAGATGCTCGACCGAAACATACTCGTCCCCCATGGCCCTCGCTTCATCCTCGGCGCTCACCAACGACTTGTTAAGATACAGACCAAACCGAAGCTGCCCGCCCGATACCTTCACCAGGCTGTTCAAGGCTTTCTGCACCGCCTGCACAAAATAGTCCTTATCGATCTCCATCTTCTCAATTAGCTTAAGGATCAGACTGTTATCCTGCGTGAGCAGCGCATAAAGCAGATGCTCCTGCTCTATCTCCTGATTTCCATATTCATATGCAATCTTCTCCAGGCTCTGTACCGCCTGCATCGAATTCTGCGTAAATTTGCTAAAATTCATATATTTCACCTCCCATGTACCGAACAAAACACACTGTCCGTGCCTTGTTATACACAGACTATAGCATATGTTGTTAGCACTGTCAATAGGTGAGTGCTAATTTTTTGCCAATAAAACAGGCCGGTCCCCATACCATACCCGGAGCCGGATGCACATCAGTCTGTGAACCGGTGCCTGCTGATCCTCAGAGCCAATCTGCCAAGAAGAACTAGTGCCGCCG
>CADCPK010000209.1 GCA_902803215.1 uncultured Lachnospiraceae bacterium | reverse complement strand
TGAGCAGGCCATTCACCTGAACAACATCCCCGTCAGCGAAGAGACCAGAGCGTTCGTCGAGGACATCGAGACGGTCGAATTCTCCAGCCCGGAACTGGTGTGGGTCGGAAAGACTGAAGCGGAGAGCACGGTCGGAGCGCTGAAGGAAGCGAACGGACTGGAAATCGAATATAGCGCGAATCTGAGGGAAGAGCAGATCGCGGAGATCAATGCGCAGACGGTGGAAGCCGGCGACTGGGCACTGATCAGCGTACGCCCCTTCCTGAGTGAAGAGAGCCTGACCGTCATCATGAACAACGGCGACCGCTTCACAATCCGCGTGACCGACGGCCAGATCCGCAAAACCGTCATCGACGCCAAAGGCGACACCTGGGAAATCACGGTGACCTACGGCGACGATGCACAGATCCCGGATGGAGCGGAGCTTCATGTGGAAGAAATCAACGAATTGGATGAGGCCTATGAAACATTCAGGCAGAAGTATGCGGAGAAACTGACTGGCACAGAGCTGCCTATGCCTGATCATCCGACGCTGTTCGATATCTCGATTATGTATGAGGGCACGGAGATCGAACCCGCAAAGGACAGCGAAGTCATTGTCGATATCAAGCTGGTCAGATCCGCCCTAAAGGGTATTTTCACTTCAGAAAATACGCCATTGCTCCTAGACGGGCAGCCTGTTTCGGAATCCGCCATGGAGATGGAACGCTCCGTTCAGGTCATTCATCAGGTCGATCAGGAAGAATACGAAAATGTTGAAACTACAGATACGATCACGGATGAAGAGATTGTATCTTCGTTTGTGACGGATTCTTTCTCTAACTGGCTGGTATATCTGGATGAAGACCTGACAGACATTAATGTGACGACCGGGGACAGTATCACACTGAGGCCTTATACAGAATGGGTTTGGAAAAGTACAGATGAACCGGCAGCCTATCAGGGGGGACAGTGGACGTTCCCGAGTTCGGATTGGAATACATGGACACAAAATGGCTACACATATTATCAGCATAAAACGAACGGGTCACGGTTCCGTTCCTACTCTAAAACAGATTCTCAGCTGAATGAGACTTATACGGTTGTAACAAGTGAATCGCTTAACGTCGGTGTTTTTGACATTCAGACCAATAAAGGAAAAACGATCCATGTACATGTAACTCAGGGGTCCTCCAGCGGAAAGCCGGGAACTGTCAGTGGCGTTGAAGGATTGACCGTAAACCTGTTTGACTATGATGTGCCAGGAAATGGTAACTCTTATGATTTCACAAAATCCGGTAGCCTTGATGTGCAATCAAATGTTGCATCAAATCCTAACAATAATAATAATATAAATACTAATCATGATCTGAAGTTTTTAGGATATGGCGGCAGCAATGTTGAAGATAATAATACATGGTTTTGGATCAATAATTATACAAAGGATGTTCCACAACAAGGAATAGTTAAAGATGAATTAGGTGCAGATGGTTATCCTTCACTTGTTCCTGGTAAAAATGGGCAGGAAAGAAGTAATCCGGGATTAAAGTATCTGTTTGACCCCGATTCAAGAAATCACAATGTATATGCTTTTCCAAATGCAGATGGCCTGTTCCAGAAGGATAATCAGGGATATTACTATTACAACAGTAATGCCAATTACGCTGAGTACGATCGAGCAAATAATAAGTTTATACTGTACGAGCATACTTATTCTCAGAATACTGGCGGCTCGAATGGGTCAAATGCTAAACCAATCGGCTTTTTCCCATTCCATGAGTATGATACTGTTGATAAGCAGCCGGAAATGAATTTCAATCAAAATCTGAACCATCATTTCGGAATGAGCATGACGGTTGATTTTGAAATTCCGAAAGATCGGCGTATGCAGGATGATAACGGCAATTATCATGATATTGTCTATGAATTCTCTGGAGATGATGATCTCTGGGTCTTTGTAGATGATGAACTGGTGCTGGATATCGGCGGTATCCATCAGCCTGTTACGGGTTCAATCAATTTTACGACCGGTGTTATCACAGTACATGGAGTAAATAACATAACGAAAACATTTGATGTGGGCGGCCATACACTGAAAATGTTCTATATTGAGCGCGGCGGCTGCGACTCGAATCTTTCTGTACGCTTCAACCTTCCTTTGACAGAAGGAAATGGAAAGGTAAAGGTAGCTAAGAAGAGCTTAACAAACGATACATCAGCTTCGGATCAATTCCTTTCCAATGCGGTGTTTGGCATCTGGGAAAATCCGAACTGTGAAGGGGAACCGTATAAGACGGCAATTTCAGATGGAGATGGTATCGTTGATTTTGGCGAGCTTCCGGTAAAGACAGATAATCAGAAATACTATCTGAAGGAGATCGTTCCGCCTGACGGATATAAGCTGAACAGCACCATTTTTACTGTGGAAGCAGACGGAACAAAGGACTCCGATGGAGATTACGTCTTTAAAGTGAAAGACGGAACGGTCGAGATCGAAAAGATGACACAGGAGCCATATGCGCCTGTTATTCGTGACGAAAGACCGACACCGATCAATCTTTCGGTGCTGAAGCAGTGGCAGAATGCTGATGGAACTGTGATGGAAGCACCTGATCTGACGGCCGTGTTTGAGCTTAAGCGGTATGTGACGTCGGTACAGTATAATGTTTCAAGCACGGTGACTTTAAATGTGTATAGAGTCGGTCATAATGGAAATGCTTGGGACTGGACATATCCAACCAGATTAGAAGCTACTAGAACATATGCGGGGAACTCCATTGCAAACATTAACTGGACTTATAATGGGTATCTTTGGGATGAATATAAGAGTGGGAAATATAGAGTCGGAAATGGTCAGGAACAAACAAAGAACAACAATACTCCGGCACAAATTCAATTACCCGCAAGCGGCACTTTAAACGTATATATTTATGATGGCAACCTTGGAACAGATAATGAACAATATGGCGTAGAAAACATTTCTGTTACCGGCAACGAAGGTTCCTCCCAGGCAGATCCGGTGATTGGAGAAAGAACGCTAGATAATAACTTTTCCAGAACGTTGACTTTACCTACCAGTGCAGGCGCATGGACGGATGCGTTTAATAACCTTGCAATCCAGGAAACCATAAACGGAACTACCTATTTCTATGAATACTTTATTCAGGAGAAAACAGTTCCGTCCGGTTATGAGGCTGTTTATTTGGACGGCAGCGGCAATCCGATTACAAGTCCGAACTCTTTGGCAACAAATGTAAGCGGCTCACAGACTGTTGTGAACAGAAAACTGCTTGATGTCCCTATCGAGAAATATTGGCCGGATTTCAGCGGCGAGAAGTTTACGTGGACGGCGACATTTGTACTTGAGCAGAGAGAAATAAAAGTAAATGATAACGATCCGGACGCTTCCGACGCAGTAACAGAATTTACGGCGGTTCCCGGGCGTGCTCCTATGACTGTTTCAAAGGATCAGACTCCCATTCCGACCTTTGATAATCTTCCTATGTATAAAATGCATAGCAACGGTACTTTGTACAGGATCGAGTATTCCGTTGAGGAGACTGCATATGAAGTCAGGAAGAGCGGATCGGTCATTGCAAAATGGACGAAAGGCCAATCCGGAAGTATCGGAGACCTTTATACGCCTCAATTCGAACAGGATGCCGGTGAAAACGGCTCGAGTGTTACGGATTATCAAATTATTGTAATTAATACTCTGGCAAGTCTTACTGCAACGAAAGAAATGAATCTGGGCGTTCACAAAACATGGCCGGATGGATCCACTTATGCGTCGGATGAAAATACATATGCAAAATTTGTTCTGAAACGGTATGTTCACGAAGAATATCGGGATTACAGCAATACAGACGCAAACACCGAATGGGTCACGATTACGATGAATACCGATACGGCTGCTCAGGAAAACGGAAGCAGGCATCAGACACTGACCGTTCCGAAAGGAACAACATTGCATATTGTCGGGGAGATCAGGCCGGAGACGAATGCGAACAAGATCGTATTCAGCCAGGACAGCGGGCAGGCTGCAATCGAACTGATTCAGGACAACACGCAGAGTGATCAGTCCGAGGCCTTTGACATCACCTTCACCGCCGATCAGGACAAAACCGTTACACTGACACAGGGCGATAACTATGTGGTCGGCGGAAGAGATGGATTCCGGTTGTCTGATACCTACGGAAATAAAACAGCAGAGCGGGCAGATGAAAGATTTGAGGAACATTTCACGCTGAATGCCGCAAATGAATGGAAGAAGAGCTTTGAGTATCTCTCTGCTGTAGAAGAGGAGGGAACAGATCCGACGACAGGCGCCCAGACGATTCATGTCTATAGCTATTATCTCGAGGAGATCGGATGCAGCCCGTCAGACTTTGAGCCGACATTTATGGACAGCAACGGACATATTCTGGGCGATGAGAATAACCGCTTCGATTTCGATTCAGAAATCACGGCAGAGAATCATCAAAAAACGGGAGATCTGAAAATCACCAAAGAACTTCTCGGCGATGTGTCCGGAGATCAGGACAAAGCATTTAAGGTGACGGTCAAAAACAGTAACGGGCAGTATCTGCAGAGTGATCAGGAGACATTTGGTGATACACCATATGAATTCTCTGTCAGTGTATCTGCACCGCTGGCCATTAGTGACCTTCCGCTGGACACATATACGGCAGAAGAGAAGACTGAGGAAGGAGATGTTGCAATTACCGGATTTATCTGGAACGGAACGGAAAGTACTGTGTCCGGGAGCGTTCTGCTCGAGGCGGATCAGGAGAAGACGATTACGCTCAAGAATTACTACAACGAAGAGTATACGCCGGAACCTTCTGATACGAATGAATACCAGAATCTTATCGTTGATAAAGACTGGATCAAAGCAGACGGAAGTACGACACCGGCAGATTCAGATACCATTAAATTCAAGATCAGTGTTAAGTCCGCAGATGCGTATATACCGGTCAAGTGGGACCTGTATGACGGACGGGGTGCTGCTGTGAAAAATGAGGATCAGAGCGGCATCTGCTATGTGGCGAAGAATGCGCATGTACAGTTTACGCTGAACAGATATGATGCATATGCCACCCCGGGAAGCGGTTTCTGGCTGAATTCAGGCGGCGTCGAGCTGACAAATGGAAGTGGTATTTCCAGAATCTATACGAACAAGATTCCGGCATCAGCAACAGCTGCCAGTGCATCCTGGAACACGCAGAACAACACCTATACGATCGGAACAGATGTGACGCAGAAGATTGATTTCATGGCGCAGCCCTGGAAGGACACCGCGAAATGGGTGTCCGGAACACCGGCAAATGCAGGTGAATGGAATCTGAATGTCAGCGTAACCGACAGCGGCGCAGATACAGTCCGATACGATACTGTCAGTGAGATGCAGGAGGCGTTGATTCCTGAGGACGCAACGAGCGAAACACTGGTATACACGCTTGATAAAGATGGGATCACCTTCATTGAGAATGAGAGCAGCTGCAGCGTCAGGCCGGAGTCAGCAACGGCAGACACTGCAAACTGGATTGCAAATATCAATACGCTGCCCGTTTATTCTATGATTACAGAAGGGGGAGAAACAAAATACAAAGTATATAAATACGAAATCGAAGAGATCGAGGTTAACGGAGAGAGGGTCGTAAACAATGCGACCAGTGAATACAACGTTGCAACAGTGGTGGACGGCGTTACAACCAGTATTACCAATTCACAGATTAAAAAATGTGACCTGGAAATCATAAAAGTTGACGCCGGTAATCACGAGAAAAAACTGGAGGGTGCAGAGTTTAAGCTGCGTCTTATAGCTGAAACAACGGTGCCGGGTACACATGTCAGGTACAAAGATGAAGTCATTTATGACACGGTGACAACCGGCGAGGATGGAAGCGCCACCCTGGAACAGATCGCACCGGGATATTATGAAGTAAAAGAAACCGGACTCCCGGAGGGTTATGTGATCGTGAACGAGGAGGATGCCTTCTATATCAGAGTAGACGCAAATGGAGTAGCACTCCTGCAGAAAGATCTGACAAAGAAACCGGGTGAATGGCAGGGAATTCCTGCAGGTGACGTGACAGATGGAGGTATTGTTTGTGGATTCGAGGCGGCAGCCGATGCAGATACCGGGCAGAAACCGGCAGCCGTAACAGTCGGCAACACCCCCGGCGCGGCACTGCCCTCCACCGGCGGCCCCGGCACACGGCTCTTCACAATTCTCGGCAGCATCCTGATCCTTGGAGCGGGCGTACTGCTGTGGAGGAGACGG
>CADCPK010000208.1 GCA_902803215.1 uncultured Lachnospiraceae bacterium | reverse complement strand
GACCATGCTGGATAAGAAGATGCCGCTTTCCATGCTGGCTGATGAGATGAAGAAGTATCCGCAGTGCCTGAAGAATGTAAGGGTTAAGAGCAAACCCGATGCCCAGAATGATCCCGACGTGCAGGCGGCGGTGCAGGCGGCCGCAGATGCTCTTGGCGATGCAGGCAGAATTCTGGTGAGAGAGTCAGGAACAGAGCCTAAGATCCGCGTGATGGTGGAAGCGGAGTCGGATGAGATATGCGAGAAATATGTCGACAGCGTTATTAAGGTGATTGAAGAGAAGGGACACATAGCGTAACAGCGTAACGGTACCTGCCCCCCCCCTTAGCTACATTTTTTGTTCACAGTACCTGACTGACACCACTAAATAAAAAAATCCCCTCCGCTAGGAGGGGATTTTTAATATTCAATTATTCTCCAAGAGAATTAGCATCTGCGATAACTGCTACCGGCGAGAAATCTTTGAAGCCTACAGACAGAGTCTTTGCATTAAGATCAATTGCTGTAGTGTCTTCTACTTCCCACACACCACGATCCATGCTGTAGTGAAGCAGCTGAACGCCTGTAAGAGTCGGGGTAAGAGCCGGGATCTTAAGGCTTACGACATATTTGCCTTCTGCGTTCTTAAGAGTATCCTTCTCAGCCTGGGTAACACCATCGTTCCATCTCAGATCGAAGAACGGGGAAACGAACTCTTTGCCGGCAAGTTTGGCAACCAGCTCGGGATCTGTGAAGGTAGCTACTACTGTAGCAAGATCGGTAGAACCTGCGTTTACCTGATCGATGATATTGGTGATTTCCGGTTTGGTCTCTTTAAGAGTTTTGTAAGCAGCTGTTTCGGCAATCTTGCTCTCGGTAACATACAGAGGCTTAGCTGTAGTTGCTGTTGTAGTAGTGGAAGTAGAAGGTCTTGCCGGTGTAGCGGGTCTTACCGGAACATAATAATATCCGGGAACCGGAACCGGAACAACAATCGGAGTAGTGGGGGTAGGGGGAACCGGAACGGGTGCAGTACCACCACTGGGTGCAGCAAAACCACTTACTGCGCTTCCAAGAATCATCGCAGCTGCAAGAATACCGGCAAACAACTTCTTAGCTTTCATAATAAATCTCTCCTTTACGTATTTGTTATCAGCTTACGCATTCATCGTGCATATAACATGCATTTATTCATCCGCATCTTATTATACAACACTATTTTTGTAATTACAATGAAAAAAACAAACTTTACTTAAAAAAAATCTGTCGCAAAAGGGACTTCATTTCCTCTTCGTTTACATAATATTCATCGTATATTTCGCCCTCAACTCCTTCGCCCGGAAGAGTATCGGAACCGAGGTTTTCGGCTGCCAGAAGTTTGGCAAACTGGTCATTTCCCATGTTGGTAACCATGTAAGGTTCGAGCGTATCATAGAATTTTGTGACCAGTGAAGAGTCCTTTTCGGCCTCCACTTTTGCTTTTTTTACAAAGCCTTCCATGAACGCCCGCTGCCTTGCCTGACGGTCAATGGCACTCTGCGATTCTTCGGTATCACGGTAGCGGAGAAAGTGCTCGGCTGTTTCGGAGGTCAGCGTGATGACGTCACCTTTGTGATAGCCTTCAGGCTCATCTGCCATGGCATCATCGGGAACCGTTACTTCGATACCGTCCAGCAGGTCGGCCAGAAGCGGGATGCCATCCATCCTGAGCGAGCAGTAACCCTGAATGGGGATCTGTCCGCCAAGCAGATTGGAGACCGTATTTTTGGTGATCTCGCAGCTCCTCAGCTTGCCGTCGCCATAGCCATACTGAATATTCAGGTGATCTACCGATAAGCCGAGGCTTCGGCCCATGGGGTTGAAGGTTTCGATCACGGCCATGGTATCTCGGGGAATGATCAGCTCGCGCATCGTTTCTTCCGCACGGTCGTAGGAGACCAGGAAGATGGAGTCGGCCTGACCGATATCCCACATGCTCTCGATGGAATCTACCGTGCCTGAGCCGTCTATTCCGAGGAAGAGAAAGTTGCTCAGGTGGTCGTTGTAGACAAGATCGGAACTTGTGTCTACAGGAGTAGCCACATTTCCTGCCTCATCGGTCTTATATGTGATCTTTTTGTTGCTTTCATTGTGACGCAGCATATAAATCGTAACCGATCCTGCTGCGATCAGGACCGTTGCACAGACCACGAGGGCAACGATCAGCTTTCTTTTTCCCGCCTTTTTGTTACTGCGGGTATTTCCTGCCATATAAAGGCATCACCTTCCTTTCGCAATACTGTCCGCGAAAGCTCGGCACATAGTGCTGCCATGCACAGCTATAAGGCT
Organism: uncultured Lachnospiraceae bacterium; assembly: GCA_902803215.1. Lineage (GTDB taxonomy): Bacteria > Bacillota > Clostridia > Lachnospirales > Lachnospiraceae > Blautia_A. The sequence continues at coordinate 1,206 of CADCPK010000208.1, read as the reverse complement.
GTGAACAGTAACATATTACTTCTTTTTGTAGTAATAGCCGTACTTGTTGTAGTAATGCGTGTAGTATTTATCTTTTCGTGTATCCACCTTGTTGAGCACGCCGCCGATTACCGGGCAGTTGCTCATCCGAAGCTGCTCCATGGCTCTCTGAGCCACGCGGTAGCTTACGGCATCACTCTCGATCACCAGCACGGCGCCGTCCACAAACTGTGCTACCACAGCCGCGTCGATGACGGTTCCGATGGGCGGGGTGTCGATGAGAATGTAGGAATACACGTCCCTGAGGGCTTCGAAAAGGCTCTTGAACGTCTGGCTGCCGAGCAGACCCGAGGGGTTCGGCGCAGAGCGGCCCGCAAACGCGATATGCATGTTGGGATAGTTGGTCTCGTACAGAAGCTCTGCAACGGAGGCCTGGCCGCTCAGATATTCGCTGAGGCCTTTGACATCTTCGGTCACACCGTATCTGGTACGGAGTGTGGATTTACGGATATCTGCGTCCAGAAGCAGCGTTTTTTTACCGATCGCACCAAGTTCTCTTGCCAGAGAGAAGGTAATGTCGCTTTTTCCTTCGTTAGGATAGCAGCTGGTAAACAGGATGGTTTTGTACTCCGCGCCAAGAAACTGGATGTTGGACCTGAGTGTCTTGAGCGCTTCGGAATAGTAGTAATCCGCTTTTCGGGTATCCTGCAATGTGATTTGATTCATAATATTTTACTCCTCATTACGAGTGAATGTTCATCCATGGATTATCGGCGAGAAGAATTTTTCTTCTTGGTTTTGTTTTTGCCTTTCTTGGTGTTGATGAAGTCACGGCGGTCCGGAATGGAAGCAAGCATGGACAGACCGAGATAGTTCTGCATGTCGTCCTCGGACTTGATGGTGTCATCAAGCACAGTGAGCAGGATGATCGGGCCGGCTGAGAGAAGAAGTCCGAGCAGAATGCCGATCAGCGTGTTGCGCTTTTTGCTGGGGGATGTCTGCTTTTCCGGAACCTTGCCGCGTTCGATGATCTTGGGCGGAACAACTTCCATCTTGTCGCCGATAAAGGCAGAGGAGACCGTTGCGACGCTGTTTACGATGTCTCTGGCCATCTCCGGGTCGGAATTGTTTACCGAAATATCCAGGAGACGTGTGCCGTCGGGATTGTTGATGGATATGGTGCTCTTGAGTTCTTCGGGTGTGGTATCCAGATGGAGATCATCAATT
>CADCPK010000207.1 GCA_902803215.1 uncultured Lachnospiraceae bacterium | reverse complement strand
TACTCCTTCAGCTCCAGTATCGGCGTATCAAAAAGATCCATATGATCACAGCCCTGGATCAGCAGATCACTCATCTTCGGCACAAGATAAACCCTGATAAAATATCTGTAACAATGCTCCATCAGCGTCCTGCGCTGCTCCTCGGTTCCCCCGCAGATGACCACGCAGCCGTACCACCGCATGCACTCCTGCATAGCATCCTCCAGGCTGGGCTGCAGCATCTCCTTCTGCACCTCAAAACGATCCCCACGAGTCTCAAATTTCTCCACAATATTGATATCCGAAAAATTGATGACCAGCGTCTCCCTCGGCGGAAACACCTTCCTGTAGATCGCACTGCTGAGATAAGCCCACACGGCCGCCAAAAGGATCTGCACACCAAAAACCAGAAGAAACGGTCCCGGCGACAACAGCCAGTTCTTCATCAGACTCAGCTGAAAATACGTCAAAATATTGGTAAACGCCAGAGCCGTGAACTCCGAACCAAAAACATTGCCCGGCTTCAGATAACCGGTCTTCATTCCGCCCGCAATCTGCGAAAGAAATATGAGAAGGACCAGATAGATCAAAAGGATCAGCAGATGGCCCTTAAAATACAGCTGAATACCGGCGCCCATGTAAAAGCCTTCCCGGGAATAACGTATCTTTCGCAGCTCCGGGTACAGCCAATGAAACCAGGCAAAACCATAAACCGCCGTCTGCATGATCAGACCAAGCATACTGAGCTGAAGGACCGCAAAACGCTTGATCGCCTCAAAATGCGCACGCACCGCATCATCCACCACCCGGCGGATCGTCGCCATCCACGCCCACATAAACAACGACCTCAGCGCTGTAGGAAAAGAAAGCCCCTCTTTCTTATAAAGATTCCAGATACGGCTGACCGCAACTTTTTTGTCCGAAGAAAGCGAAGCCGGCGGGCGCCTGTAAACGACCAGCGGCTGGTCGAGCCCATATGCCGTCACTCCCTTCTTCAGGATACTCCACCACGTAGCTGTATCCTCGGAACCGACATCGGGCATGTGCGGCTTACCGATCTTTTTGGTATCGATAAGAACCGTCGAAGTGAAGATCACCGTACGCGCCAGAGCCTTTTTATAAGTAAGCTTTTTAGGAACCCGCACCATCTTCCCCGTAGGTTTTGCATTCTCATCCCCAAACTTGTAAGCCGTAAAAACAAAACCCGCATCATGCTTCTGCATATACTGCAGACTGTTCGTCAGTTTGTTGGGATCCCAAATATCATCCGCGTCCAAAAAAGCGATATAACGGCCTTTTGCCGCCTCGATCCCCCGATTTCTCGCTGCAGCGGCTCCTTTGTTCTTCTGCCTGATCAACCGGATCCTGGAATCATTGTACTGCTCTATGATCTCGGCAGATCTGTCCGCCGAGCCGTCATCCACAAGGATCCATTCCCAGTCGGTGTAGCTCTGCTCAAGGACGCTCTTTATTGTTTCCTCTATGTAGTTTTCCGAATTATAAACCGGGGTCACAATACTGATCATCCGAACCACCTTTTTCCTTTTCAGGGCTTTTCGCCATGCATCCCCATGTGTAAAACACACCCGGCAAGACCAAACGGGGAACATCTGTACCGATTCACTTTATCATAATCATGCACTTTTTTCAACCACAGTAAAAATCCCCGCAGCATCACTGCCGCAGGGATTTTTTAGTCAAAAGAAAAGAGCTCGTTCTACCGGTTATTATGCCCGTTAATTCCGTCTTGGTAGAAAAGCTCCTTTCAGCAAACAGAGGTTGCCGCGAAAATCGGCACATCAAAGCCGTGATAAGCCGAAACTTTCGCGAACATGTATATTATACAACATATTTGTTTGTTATTCAACAAAAATATATCAATGTACAAACTTATTTCGTAAAATCATCGGTTTAAAATTTCCAAAATCTCCGGAAAGATCTCCAGACTGCGCCGCAATATTCCATGCATTTCGGCTATTGCCACCCCATAATTGACGATCGGAACCCCCGCTTCATTCGCCCTTGCTATGCGGTACTGCATCTCTTTTTCATTCAGCATACAGCCCCCGCAGTGGACGATCAGGGCAAACTCGGAAAGATCGTCGGGGAATCCGTTCCCGGAGCTGAATACATACTCAGGTTTAATTCCCGAAAACTGTTCGATCCAGCCCGGCATTTTTACCGTTCCGATATCGTTGCACTGACGGTGATGTGTGCAGCCTTCGGAAATCAGGACCTTGTCTCCGGCCTTCAGTTTTGACAGCTTTGCGGCACCCCGCACCAGCGTCTCCAGGCTTCCCTTGTATCTTGCAAACAGAATGGAAAACGAGGTGAGAAGGATATCGTCGGGGGTATTCTTCGACACTCTTCCGAAGGCCTGCGAGTCCGTGATCACCAGCCGCGGCTTTTTGCCGAGGGAAGCCAGCGTTTCTTTGAGGTCGGTGTCCTGACAGGCGACAAAAGAGCAGTGGCTGTCGAGCACGTCCCGCATCACCTGCTGCTGAGGCAGGATGAGCCTGCCCTTGGGGGCGGATTCATCGATCGGGATCACCAGGACTACCATGTCGCCCGGGGACAGAAGGTCAGCGACGAGCTTTTTGCTGTTCTTAAGCTTTCCCGCGAAAGCGCCCAGCTTTTCTTTCAGGAGGTCGATGTTTTCTCCCGTCTTTGCGCTCACGAGAAGAGTATTGTTATCGAGTGTCGCGCCTTCCGCTGCTGCACTTGCAGAAGGTGTTCTCTCACTGCGTATCTCACCTTCCGCTGCTGCACTTGCAGAAGGTACTTTCTCACCGAGGGGTATATTATCCGCAAGCAGATCTGCCTTGGTGCAGGCGATAATATAAGGAAGCTTTCGCTCCTCAAAGAGTCGTATAAGCTCGCGGTCAGGTCCGCACAGCCCTTTCTCTGCGTCTGTCACCAGCACGGCAATATCGATCTTCGCCAGCGTCTCCTGCGCCTTTTTGATCCTTTTCTCTCCGAGCTCACCCTCGTCGTCGATCCCGGGAGTATCGATGATCACAACGGGCCCGAGCGGCAAAAGTTCCATGGCTTTTTTCACCGGGTCGGTCGTTGTCCCTTTTACATCAGAGACCACCGAGAGCTCCTGCCCCGTGACCGCATTTACCAGGCTCGATTTGCCTGCATTTCTCATCCCGAAAAATCCGATGTGGATCCGCTCCGAAGAGGGGATACTGTTCAAGCTCATAGTATGTCTCCTTTCGGCAAAATCGAAAGTAACCGGCAATTCGCTGTGCTGTTGCCGGTTACCTGTGACTTTAGAATCTGAAATCTCTGCGGTTTGAATTTCTGATATCTTCAATGTGCTGCTTCGCGATCTCACGTGTTTTCTCTCGCGGAATGCGCTCAAGTTCACGTGCGATCATCTCGTAGCCGCGCTTCTTGGTCTCGGGAGAAGCATAGTCCTCAAGGTACTCAGCCAGTGTCATCAATGCGTTCGGATGACAGCAGTTGAGGATCTGGCCGGTCTTGCACAGTGCCATGAAACGGTCGCCTGTACGTCCTTCGCGGTAGCATGCGGTGCAGAAGGACGGCACGTGGTCGTTCTCCATCAGCCAGTTGACTACCTCGTCCAGAGTACGCTGGTCGGAAACGTCAAACTGCTCGGTGTCGTGCGGTCTTTCTTCCTCGGCATAGCCGCCTACGGATGTACGGGAACCGCCGCTGATCTGAGAGATGCCAAGGCGGAGCAGCTTGCCGCGGACTTCCTGATTCTCACGGGTGGAGATGATCATTCCGGTGTACGGTACTGCCAGACGGATGCAGGCGGTGATCTTCGCAAAGGTGTCGTCGTCGATGCCGTTGTCAAATGCGTCCGGATCGATATCGTCGGCATGTTTTACTCTGGGCACGCTGATGGTGTGCGGGCCTACGCCGTGCACTGCCTCGAGGTGTTCCGCATGCATGAGGAGTCCTGCGAACTCATACTTGTACATTTCCAGTCCGAACAGAACACCAAGGCCTACATCGTCGATGCCGCCTTCCATCGCACGGTCCATAGCCTCGGTATGATAAGCATAGTCGTGCTTCGGTCCTGTGGGATGCAGTGTTTCGTAGCTCTTTTTGTGGTAGGTTTCCTGGAACAGAATGTAGGTTCCGATGCCTGCCTCTTTCAGTTTGCGGTAGTTTTCCACAGTCGTCGCGGCGATATTCACATTTACGCGGCGGATATCCCCATTTTTGTGGTGAACGGAGTAGATCGTCTTGATGCACTCCAGAATATATTCGATCGGATTGTTCTTGGGATCCTCGCCTGCCTCGATTGCCAGACGTTTGTGGCCCATATCCTGAAGAGCGATAACTTCTGCGCGGACCTCATCCTGGGTGAGTTTTTTACGGGCAATGTGTTTGTTTTTCAGATGATACGGACAGTATACACATCCGTTGATGCAGTAGTTGGAAAGGTACAGCGGAGCAAAGATGACGATACGATTGCCGTAGTAAGCCATCTTGATCTCCTCGGCGATCTTGTACATTTCTTCGACCTCCTCGGGGATCTCGCATGCCAGAAGGACAGAAGCCTCTCTGTGGGTCAGGCCCGAACATACATAGCCCTTCTCGCCTTTTTTCGGGCGCGCCTTCTCGAGGATCTGATCGATCAACTCCACATTATTTTTGTTTGCCTCAGCGTATTTCAGAGTCTCGAGGATCTCCTCGTCGTTGATAAACTCTTCCGCTTTGAGTGAATTCGGATCATAGATTGCCATTTTTCTGTTTCCTTTCATGTTTGTTTTAGAAGACAGGGGACGATTCTCTGTCTTTGTTCTCCCTGCTTGTCTGTCATCGAAAGACAGAGAACCGTCCCCTGTCTTCTCTTTGTTTTTGTTTTATATTTTGTCCGGTATTCTGTCTCCATCATATAGGCGAAGGTAAAGGCAGTACACCGGTCGATATCTTCTCTGTACTATTACTGTATTATTCTTTGCCGCCGATGTTTTTTACATCTCCGCGGTCTGTCACCAGGCGGTAGCCGATCGAGCGCATCCTGCTGTCCAGGCATCCGCGGCACTGCGCGGATTCTTCGCCGGTACAAATCTTGTTGTCGTACAGCATGTATTTGTTGCGCACGGTCACTGGCGACAGGTTTGGCATCACCACGTTGGCACCGGCCTGAATTCCCATCTCGCGCCCCAGGGGATGGATCGTCCCGAGGGCGGTCGTTGCGGGAAGAAGCACCGGCGGGTGGATGAGCCTGATGATGCTCAGCAGATAGCACGTGAGCTCCAAAGTGCCTGCGGGTTTATCCCGGAACGGTGTGTCCTTGTGTGGGATGAACGGCCCGATGCCGCACATATCGGGTTTGAATTCCTCGATGAATTTGAGGTCTTTTGCCAGATGCTCAGCGGTCTGGCCGGGCGAACCGACCATAAAACCGCAGCCGACCTGGTAGCCTATCTCGCGGAGCTCTTTGAGGCACCGCATGCGGTTATCGAACGACATTTCCGCGGGATGCAGTGTTTGGTAATGTTCCTTGTCCGCGGTTTCATGTCTTAGCAGGTAGCGGTCCGCGCCGGCTTCATGCAAAGCTTTGTAGCTCTCGTAGCTGCGTTCTCCCATCGAGAGCGTCACCGCACAGTCGGGGTGGTGATCCTTGATGCTTTTTATGATACGGATCAGAACCTCGTCGGTGTAGTACGGATCTTCGCCGCCCTGGAGCACGAAGGTGCGAAAGCCCAGCTCATAGCCCTCATCCGCACAGCTGATGATCTGCTCCTCCGTCAGCCGGTAGCGGTCGCAATTCCGGTTGCTCTTTCGAATGCCGCAGTAGTAGCAGTCATTCTTACAGATGTTGCTGATCTCGATCAACCCGCGGGTGAACACGGTGTCGCCGTAGATCTCTTTTCGGACAGCTACGGCTTTCTCGGCTAAGACAGGGGACAGTTCTCTGTCTTTACCTGTCTTTATTGTCCTTGGAGCTTCGTCATCGGGACGAGACAGGGGATGGTTCTTTGTCTTGTTATCTTCCGGGACAGAAAACTTTTCTCTGTCCTGAACTTTCCCCGGCCCTTCGATCAACCGCCGATATTCCTCAAGGCTTAAGCTGTGGGTGGCGGCAAGTTTTTCGATCAGGAGCTTTATATCGTTTTCCTTTAAATTATCTGCCATATACTCTTTATCGATACCCTTCTCCATTTTGTAGTGAGTGTTCCTTGGCTTTGAGCCACGGGGACAGTGTCCTTGACTCATCCAAACAAAAGGGAGGTTCTCTGTCTTTGTTATCCCGGAAGACAGAGAAACGTCCTCTGTCTTCATCCCTGCACATTGGAATACGCCGTCTTCACTGTCACATTCGAAAGATTCCCAATCTTTCCCGCCAGCGCCGCAGTCTTATCCTGCGGTGCATCCATCACCACGCTGATGATGCTGACATTTTTCTCCCTGTAGGGAATGCCCATCCGGCCGATCATATATTTTCCATATTCCGTCAGCAGCCGGTTCAGGCTTTCCACATCCCCGCCGGGACCGACGATGATGCTGATTACTGCAACTCTTGTCTCCATAAAAGTTTCCTCTACTTACATCAAAAAAGCCGTACCTGCAAGCATACAGGTACGGCAACGCATCATAAGCATCCGCACACGGTCACGGTCAATAATTCCCGGGGGATCCCCCACAGTAAATCAAAGACACTCCGCCGAGCGGTTTTCTCATAAACATAAACAATCGCCATACCTTGCTGTCAGAAATTCAGCCTGAATTTCTTCTTATCAGGTATTTATCTATCTTACGTCCGTGGGCCGCAAATGTCAATCCCAAAATGTGGAACGGGGGACGGTTCCTCGTTCCACCCGGAAATGGAACCGTCCCCGTGTTCCATTTTCATCTCGAGATACGTTTTCCCATAGGAGAAATTGCCTGCTGCGGACAGACCAGGATGCACAGATGGCAGCCCACACATTTTTTTCCGTTCAGGACAGGCATGCGGTCGGGGCCGAGTTTTAGTGCCTGGTGCCCGCCATCGCTGCACGAAATCACGCAACGCCCGCATCCTATGCATTGATCCTTGTGGAATTTCGGGAAAAGAACGGTATCTCTCTCCAGCGTATCCGTCGAAGCGCTGAGACTGTCCAGGCCCAGGCCGATTACATCTTTTACGCTCTCATAGCCCTTCTCTTTCAGATACAGGTTCAATCCGCTTTTCAGGTCATCTATGATCCTGTATCCATACTGCATGACAGCTGTCGTCACCTGAATGGATCCTCCGCCCAAAAACAGGAACTCCAAAGCATCCTTCCAGGTTTCCACGCCGCCCATCGCAGTAATATGCATGCCTCTCAGGAGATCATTCTGCCCGAGCTCCGCTATAAAGCGAAGAGCGATCGGCTTTACTGCGTTTCCGCTGTAGCCCCCGACAGCAGAATGCCCTCTGACTGACGGAGCGGAAACATACGTATGCAGGTTCACATTTGTAACTGATTTAATTGTGTTAATCGCAGCTATACCGTCCGCGCCTCCGCGAAGTGCTGCCTCTGCGGCGGGACTCATGTTCGCCACATTTGGTGTCAGCTTGGCGATCACCGGAATATGACAGGCTCTTTTGGCGGCTGCGGTAAAACGTTCCACCAGTTCAGGCACCTGTCCGATGTCGGAGCCCAGCCCGCCCTCTGCCATGTTGGGGCAGGAAAAATTAAGCTCCACGGCATCCGCTCCGTTTTCCTCGCAGAGAGCGGCAAGTTCGCCCCACTCTTCCTCGTCACGGCCCATTATCGATGCCAGAATAACCTTTGAAGGATAGTTTTCTTTCAGACGCCGGAAGATCTCCATGTTTTCCTTCACGCTGTGGTCCGAAAGCTGTTCGATATTTTTAAAGCCGATCAGGCTCCCACCTTCCCCTTTGATGGCAGAAAAGCGCGGGGACGCTTCGTGAATGTCCATTGAACATACCGTTTTAAAGCAGATGCCCGCCCAGCCGGCTTCGAATGCCCGGGCACACATATCATAATTACTTGCTACTACAGATGATGAAAGAAGAAACGGATTTTCGAGCGGAACTCCGCACAGATCGCAGGCAAGCCGCCTCTCGTCTTCCGGCATCTCTGTCTCTGTTTCCGGTTTTACCCGGGTGTACAGCTGTTCGACCAGATCTTTGATCTTCACCTCACCGGGACGTACGCAGCTTTCCTCGCACATCCCGCTGCAGGCAGCGCAGGGATTATCATCGGGAAGCAGAGATACGGCACTCTGTTCATTTTCAAACCATATACTTCTTAGCAGATTGGAAGGTTTCAGACTTGGACATGCCTTATCGCAAGGAGCGTCATGACATAAAGCACATCTTATCATTTCGGTTCTTCGGATAATCGGTTTGTTTTGTATCAAAATTATCCTCTCCTTTCATATCTGTTCAGCACCTGAACACAACACTTACCTCCTGTCTTCCTTGTATCAGATATACTCCCATGATATAATAAAAACATCAATAAGACAATCAGGAGACACAAAACAATGAAATTTGATTTTGACACCATGCTCGAGCGGCATGGAAAAGATGCTATAGCAGTAGACGCGATAGGTGCATCCGTAGATTTTGCGGCGGCGCCAAAAGCTCCGCGGGAAGGCTTCGACGCCATCCCCATGTGGGTGGCAGATATGAATTTCGCCACGGCTCCCTCTATTCAGGAGGCGATCATTAAAAGGGCACAGCACCCTGCTTTCGGATATTATGCTCCGACGCAGGAATATTATGATTCCATCATCCGCTGGCATCGGCTGCGCAACGGCGTGGAAGGGCTGTCAAAGGAGCACATCGGTTACGAGAACGGTGTGCTTGGCTGTGTGGCTTCCGCCATGCAGGCTTTTACCGCCCCGGGCGAGAAGTTCCTGCTGCACAGTCCCACCTATATCGGCTTCACTCACGTGCTGGAGGACAACGGCCGAACTGCGGAGCTGAGCCCGCTTGTGAAGGACGAAAACGGCATCTGGCGGATGGACTACGAGGACATGGAACGACGCATCAGAGATAATCACATCCACTTTGCCGTCTTCTGCAGCCCGCACAACCCCTGCGGCCGCGTGTGGGAACGGTGGGAGATCGAAAAAGCCATGGAGATCTTCCAAAAATATGATGTGGTGGTCGTCTCGGACGAGATCTGGTCCGACATCATTCTGGAGGGACATAAACATATCCCCACCCAGAGTGTCAGCGAAGACGCAAAGATGCGCACCATCGCTGTCTATGCACCCAGCAAGACCTTCAATCTGGCCGGGCTGATCGGAAGCTATCATATCGTATACAACCCGATGCTCCGCGACCGGCTGACCAGGCAGAGCCTCTGCTGCCACTACAACGATATGAACGTGCTCTCCATGCACGCCCTCATCGGCGCCTACACGGACGAAGGCCACGCATGGGCAGACGAGCTCTGCCGTGTTTTGTCCAAAAATGTCTACTACGCATACGACGTCATAAGCGAACATTTTCCGGGCGTCGAAGTCATGCGGCCGCAGGGCACCTACATGATGTTCCTGCACTGCGAAGAATACTGCCGCAAGACCGGCCGTACCATAGACGAAGTAATCGAAGCCGGCTGGGACGTTGGCGTAGCCTGGCAGCAAGGCGCTCCCTTCCACGATCCCTGGGGCATCCGCATGAACTTCGCCGTGCCTTACGCTTACGTGCAGGAGGCGCTGAGGCGGCTGGAAAAATATGTCTTTGTGTGAAACAGGGGGACGGTTCCTCGTTCCAAGGGGCAAAACAGAAAGCCATTTTATACACTTTCACCCTTGGAACGAGGAACCGTCCCCCTGTTTCATAATTTTTATAATTATATAAGAAAGAGGACAAAATTTGAACACATTTTAGAGGTATGATATAACCATCTTAAGAGAAAGCAAAAACTCTTAAGAAACTCTTTCCTTTCCCTAATATGTAAACATTAACCACCGGGTTCCTGCAAGACAGCGGGAAGCGGTGGTTTTTGTTTTTGGGTCAATGGGAGCGGGATCACAAGAAACACAAGGGGGCTGAAACAGAACTGTTTCGAGCCCCCTTGTTCATAATTTGTTCACGGTGCCTGACACCGGTCACTTATCTTCGAGACTATACCCGTTCCGCATCCTCTCACTCGCCGTCGCCAGCACCTTATTCAGCGCGGTCGTGGTCATCTGCTCCGCCATGGCCGCAAGCTCCTCGTTCGCCTTCCCGGTAAGGCTGTAATCGCCGCTCTCCGCCATCATGCGATCATACTTAAGCAGCAGCTTTCTGCCCTCGGTCTGCACCGAAGCCTGATAGCGCCCGATGTTCTGGATGCAGGCTCCGTACCAGGGATCGGCCAGCGCGCCGATCAGCCGGCTTCCCCAATAGAAGTTGTTTGTGGAAACATCTGTGGTTACTTCCTTCAAATATTTAGGCATATCCGGCACATTGGTATAGAGGGGAAGAAATGCGCCGAACGTCGTCGACCCGAAGCAGATCCACTCGATCCCGCGGATCTCCTCGGGCACATCGTCCCTGATCTGGCAGATCGCGGTGACACCGGTGCGATTGATACCGATGGGGCGATAGATTCCCCGCTTCTGCGGATTTCTGTTGCTGTACGGATCATAAGGCGTCCCCTGATAGTGCGTCGAAAGAATATACTCCACATCCTCCACCGTCACCTTACGGTCTGGAACCAGGCACCAGGGAATGTTGTCGCTCTCGGGGCCGAACTCTGCGCCTTCGCCGTCCCAGCTGTGGGAATACGGAGCCAGATATCTGCCCATAAACCAGGCTCTCGGCGTATTGTACACGTGGTCCATATCGGTGCGGGAGCCAAAAATATTTCTCGGGTTGAATCTGCCGTCCTGATTGAGGTCGAGCCGATTCGCCTCCATAAACTCTTTAAGATCCGCGGAGCAGAGATGCTCCTTCTTCTCTCCAAACGCGTCTTCAAGGTCAAAATTGTCGAGTCCGAATTGATTCGGGGCGATCACACACGCATCATCCGGCACCTTCCGTGCGATCCAGTGATGTCCCCCGATCGTCTCCAGCCACCATACTTCATCCTTATCATTGAACGCGATTCCGTTGGATTCATAAGTACCGTACTGTTCAAGAAGCGCGCCCAGGCGAAGCACTCCCTCACGTGCACTGCGGATATATGGCAGGACCAGAACGACAAAGTCCTCCTCGCCGAGTCCTCCCGGAACTTCCTTTTCGCGGCGCGTCTTCGGCTTTTTGTATTCCACAAGCGGGTCGGCGGAAAGCACCCGCGGGTTCGAGGTGATCGTCTCGGTCGCGGACATTCCCACATTCGCCTCATTGATCCCCGTTGCCGCCCAGATACCGTCTTTCGGATCGACACTGGGGCAGGATGTATAGCGCATCGGATTTTCGGGAAGCTCCACTTCAGCGTGAGAGATCACGCTTTTGTAGCGCTTCGGCTGATCCTTCGGTTGTACAACCACAATTTTTTTGACGTCAAAATGTCCGTCATCCGTGCGGGCGATCATGGTAGAGCGGTCATTGGAAGCTTTTTTTCCGACCAGAATTGTAGTACAAGGCATTGTATAGTTCCTCCTTTATATTCAGGCTGGCCTGTGCCGGCCAATTTGTTTTTCTTTTGAAGTATATCATATTTCTCGGGTCAATGGGGATGTTTCATGAGTACTCATGAAACGTCCCCAAGTACTCAAAAAAGGGGCTGTCGCAATAGAAGTATAGACAGCAGCTCCTAAGATGCTTTGTGTATTCCTTCAGCTTGTCGATATACCCTTCCGGCGTCTCAATGGATTTCTGCAGCTGGCTTTTCCGGTGGCCGGTTCCATAGACAAAAGCTATCTGTTCTTCTTCCCGGAGCCGGCATCCCCTCTAAAAGGAACATGAAGTTAATATCTCTTTTGCAGGCTGTTTCAATGTCACGGCTGAAAAACAGACGGTTCATGGCAGCATAGATCATGATCTTAAGCATCTGACGCGGCGTCACCTGATTTTTCCGGACTCTGTCAAGAGTTTTATAGGTTTTATAAGAGAAATCCGGCCACCTGGCCGGATTTCATCCGATGTAAAAGAGCTGCCGCACTAATTACTTAGTGCGACAGCCCCGTTACGTCAGCTTTGTGTGATGTTTCTGCGGACAGATTTACGATCCACCTTATGCTGCGATCACAAGGTTTTACGGTATAAAGATGG
>CADCPK010000206.1 GCA_902803215.1 uncultured Lachnospiraceae bacterium | reverse complement strand
TCAACCATCCCGGTGCATTCCGATTCGGGACGCTTGCACAGAAAACAAAAGTTCTCATAGCCATTGTCTTTCTTCTCCGGCGATTCTTCTGTCTTCCGGCTCTTTTCCTCAAAATCTTCTGCCATCGGCGCTCCTTTCGGCATTGTTACAGAATTCGGCAAAACATATTAACATAAAATGTTCCACCATAACCGATTATAACACATTCTGTAAAAAAGTCATAATAATTTTTTTCAAAATCCTTTATTTTTTTCAGCGGGACCCCATTGTCACGTTCAGGGACTGCTCTTCGTACATACCGACAGCATCCTTTCTTGCGATCACGACCTCTACCTGCTCTCCTGCACGATAGTAGGAAAGCAGCTCGATCAGCGCATCCCTGTCCGTCACTTCTGTCCCGTCGAGCTCTATGATAATATCCCCTTCACGGATCCCTGCTGCCGCGGCTGCCCCTCCTTCGAACGCCTCGGCTACAAACGCACCGGAAGGAATTCCATACATTCTGGAAGCCTCACGGCTCATATCCGCCACAGAAACGCCCAGGTAAGCAGCCTCCGAACCGACAACCTTCTCCCTCGTTTCTCTCGTCATCAGTTTACTGAGTATAGGGGAAGCTTTCGTGATAGGAATGGCATATCCCATACCTTCGACGCTGCTGTCGGCATATTTTGCAGAATTGATGCCCACCACTTCGCCCTTCATATTGAGAAGAGCTCCTCCGCTGTTGCCGGGATTGATGGCCGCATCCGTCTGGATCAGATCGGACACGCTCGCGTCTTCTGACTCAAAAGATCTGTTGAGTGCACTTACCCACCCGGATGTGACCGACTGGCCGTATCCCAGAGCGTTTCCGATCGCCACGACCTGTTCGCCCACCACCAGTTCGTCGGAATCGCCGAGAGCGGCGATCTTTATTCTGTCCATGGTATCGGCGGGAATATCCGTTTTTTGGACCGCTATGACGGCAAGATCGTTGGAGGCATCTTTTCCCTTGACCTTAGCGCTCACCGCACCGTCATAATTCAGGTCTCCGGCAATACTGCTCATGATATTCTGAAGACCGGTCTCTTCTTCTTTTTCATCCTCTCCGATGAAAAGGACACTGAGGGTCTGTGCTCCCGCTACGACATGATTGTTTGTCGCGATCAGAAGCTCCTGCTCATTTTCTCCCACAATGATGCCGGATCCGCTGGATGCGCTCCGGTATTCCTGGCTTCCATAGCCGAAGAAGGTGGGGATCTCCTGAATACTCACCGTAGTGATCGCCACGACAGAAGGCATGCACGCTGCAGCCACGTCCGCCACAGCACCCTTTCCGGTCACGGAAGCCGCAGTCTGCTGCTCACTGCTCGAAACCGGTTCTGTGAGAGGGGTCTGCTCCTGCACGACGGGTTCTGTCTGCCCAACGGTCCGTTCCTCTGCCGGCGGAACCGAACTGCCGGTATTTTCGCCGACTGCCATCACCCCGCGCATTACCAGCCCGGCGATCAGCCCGAAGATCACGGCAAAGACGACCGTCGCCGCAAGCTTTTGCCCAAGGCTGCGCCGGTCTCCCGTTTTTTGACGTACAGACCTCTGCTGTACCCCCGATGTACCGCGATAATAGCCATAACGGGGGAGGAGCACTTCTGCGGAGTTTCTGCCGCCCGCCGGGTTTCTTCGTTCTTCCGAAGCAGTCACTGTATATCGATCATCATCCGTGAAACCATCTTCCGGACGAAATACATCACTCATAATATCAACGTCCTTCCTGCTATAATATGGTAAGACTTATCTTCCAACCGTTTGCGTAAAGTCTAGCAGGCAAATGTGTCAGAAATGTGACAGATTCAGATAATCTTTGTTCATGGCACAAAACCGGACCACCGGCGCAGAAAGCTTTCTGTAATTCTCTCCCAGCAGATAGCCGGCATACTTGCATCCGCTCATCACGAAAAGGCCCGGCAGAAGATACCATCTTCCGGTCGAAAGCAGATGATCGGCGGTCTTCCAAACCAGCTTTATGCCTTCACCCTCAGAGACGATGCCTTTGAAGACATCCGGATTTTCGGCGTGTGAGACACCGATGTCAAAATTCCGGTGAAACTGCTCCGAAGGACTGTAATCATGAGAATGATATACTTCTGCCTCCGCGGCATAGGCGACGCCGAAGCCGGCATTCAGAAGGCGCTTTGCAATGATCATGTCCTCGTTGAAGATCGCTTTTTCGGGGAAGCCTCCCGCAGCGATGTAGCTGCTTTTTCGGTAAGCCGCGCACACGTTCGAACAGTAAAAGGTCTTTATCCCGTATCTGTCGATATCCTCCGCAAATCTCACGTGCGACTCTTCCGGGTAATTGAACTCCCTGGTATATTTTTCTATCGGACTGCTGCCCTTCTTCGGCCGCTGCCTTGCATATGCCGCTCCGATCCTGTCGTCCCGGCAAAGAGGGGCGATCAGCGCGGATAGCAGATCTCTTCGGCACGGAACCGCATCCTGGGTCATCAGGACCATAATATCCTCGCGGCACTTTTCTGCCGCCATACGCCTGGTTCCTCCATGGTCAAATTCACCCTTGGTGATATGCGTAACTTCCACAAGCGGGAACTCCTTTTCCCATGAAGAGTTCCAGTACTTCTCTTCTGTGTTGATCACATGTATTCTTCGAGGCGTCACACTCTGCCGCGACAGCCTGAACAGAACCTCTCCAAACTCCTTTCCCGGACGGTACGTCGGGATGATCACTTCAACTGTCATTCTAACCTCCTGTCAGATTGTAAACCCGGGGGCTTTCTATGAGAAAAAAGGCTGCAGCCTCATACGGGGGCCGCAGCCAATTCAAACCTTTGTATCACTGTCAACCTATATCGACCGGTTCTGTATACCCGGCATCGTAGCCTGCGTCATAGCCGGCATCGTAGCCTCCGGTATCGTAGGACGCATCTCCTCCGCCTGTGTCGTAAGAGATGTCACCGCCGCCCGTGTCGTAAGAAACATCACCGCCGCCGGTATCTCCGCCGCCCGTATCTGCAGGTACTTCGGGAACCAGTTCGTTCCCGCCGCCTCCGGTACCCGCCGAAGGATCGATCACGGTCTCTGTGGTTCCGGAATCGACAGGCGCCGCGGGATCTACGGTCGTTGCCGGATCTGCAGGTGCCGCGGGATCGGGTGTCGTTGCCGGATCTGTCGGTGCTGCGGGATCGGGTGTCGTTGCCGGATCTGTCGGTGCCGCAGGATCGACAGTCGGCTCAGCCGTCACAGCCGGCGGATCGATATAGCCGTACTCTTCGTACGTATTTCCGCCCGAACCGTCATCCTGCCAGATAAAGATATCCTCGGCATCACCCTGCTCGTATGTCACTGCCGGAGCCGTATCCACCGTATTCTCCGCTCCGCCGACGATCGCCAGGATCTTTTCGCTGTAAGTTCTGACCGTCTCGGAAGGGGTGTAATCCGCTGTACCGTAAAGGAATTCGTGCAGGGCTTTTACATTATCCTCAAGTGTCATCGGTACGATGATGCTGCCTCTGACATTCGAAAAACGATAGTTCATCGGGAACCCGCCGGTCTGGCTGAAATCGCATCCTGTTGCCAGATACGGAAGCAATGTAAGGATATCCGTAAGGTCGAGAGATGTCGACACCAGCGGAAGCACTATATCCATGAGCTGCGTCATTGCCGGAAGGCCCAGGGAAAGTGCCCTGGCTGCCAGAGTCTGAATGACAAATCTCTGACGCTCGGTTCGTCCCATGTCCATCTTTGCGGTGTAACGGATCCTGCAGTAAGAGGTCGTCTGCACACCGTCCAGATGGTAGATGCCTATGATCTCATCCTGATTTTCGGGAACCTCCTCGGGAAGCTCGACGGGAATAAGCTCTTTGCCCGTCTCCTCGGATGTCTCCACCGCATAGTTGTTAAGATGGACGATCTCGGCATACGAAAGCGGAACGTCGAGTCCGCCCACCACATCGACCGCCTCTGCAAGTGCCCTGAAATCGACGGTAATGTAGTCGGTAATATTCAGATCGAGATTCTTGTTCAGCATATTCACTGCCTGGGACGGTCCGCCGTAGGCATACGCTGCGTTGGCTTTCGCATAAATATCGTCGCCGATATTCAACAAAGTATCACGATACACGGAAACCAGCTTGATCTCCTTGGTATCATTGTTGAGGCTGCAAATGATCATGGTATCGCTGTTCTGGCCCGAGAGCGCAGCGTTCTGATCGCGCTTGTCAATACCGAAAAGAGCAAATGTGCGATATCCTGTAGGACGTTCGGCATCCTCATTTGTGACAATAGCCGCTTTTTTGACTGTACCGTCATCGTTCATCGTGGCCTCGGGCGCCGCCTTGATCGACTGTACACGGTCTGCCAGTTCTCCGTAAACATACAGACCTCCGATAAGTGCCGTCAGGACAATTATCTCCAGTACAAAAAGTGCTCTTCGCAGCCATTTGCGTTTCTTCATGTTCGTTCCCCTTAATATGCGTTCTTGTTTATGAATCCCTTAAAGAAAGTAAGGATCAGTATCTTGATATCCAGACCGATCGTCCAGTTTTCAATATAGTACAGATCGTAATCGATTCGTTTACGGATAGAAGTATCTCCGCGGTAGCCGTTCACCTGCGCCCATCCGGTAAGGCCCGGACGTACCTGGTGCTTGACCATGTATCGCGGGATCTCCTCGCGGAATTTTTCGACAAAAAACGGTCTCTCGGGTCTCGGCCCGACCAGGCTCATCTGTCCTGCAAGAATATTGAACAGCTGAGGAAGCTCATCGATGCTGGTGTGCCTCATAAATCTGCCCACGGCAGTGACCCGCGGGTCGTTCTTGACTGTCCAGGATTTCTTTTCCTGCTCGACCGGCTGAACCTCCATAGACCGGAATTTGTACATCCAGAATGTTTTGTTATGCAGCCCCACTCTCTCCTGTTTGTAGATCAGAGGGCCTTTGGAAGTGGCTTTGATCAGTATGCACATGACCAGCATTACCGGCGAAGCAAGGATGATCGCAACGATAGAACCCACAATGTCCATCACTCGTTTTACCAGGGCATTGAAGGTGTTGCTGAGCGGGACATACCTGATGTTGATGACCGGAAGTCCCAGAATATCCTCGGTGTAAGGCTTTGTCGGAATAATATTGTTGTAATCGGGAATAAACTTGGTGTGAACGCCCGATTTTTCGCACATGCTTACGATCTGTTCCAGACGGTAGTATTCGCTCAGGCTGAGCGTGATGGCGATCTCGTCCAGGTTGCTGTTCGGAAGAACGACCATCAGATTCGCGATCCTTCCCAGCACTTTAACCCCGCGGTATGTGGTACCCGCAGGAACGTTGTCATCCAGAATACCCCTCACAACATAACCCCAGTGAGGGTTTTCCAGAATACGGTCTATATACTCTTCCGCCCCGCGGCTGTAGCCGACCAGAAGCACCTGCTTCTGATTGTACCCCTTTTTGCGCATATCATTCTGGATATAGAAGATGAGCATGCGCACTCCCCACTCCAGAACGATGTTGATAAAGTAGAAAATAAAGAAGGTCAGACGGGAGTAGTTATTCTCGTCTATGATGTACAGCACAGCAATGATGACCAGGACACCGAGCGTGTTGGCTTTGATCACATTGGAAAGCACCAGCCTGCGCCCCTGCATCCGAAGCGGAGTGTACATGGAAAATGCCTGATATAGCAAAAGATATCCCGGCAATATAAAAACCAGCAGGAACATGAAATCGCTGAATGTTTTGGTCACGACCGCATTGTCCGCAAAAGGCCCGCGGAATCGCATCCACCAGGCAAGCCAGTAGGAAAAGGCGGTCACCAGCACATCAATAAGGACATGCGCCCGGCTGAATTGTTTCTCATTATCAATTATCAACTTACGCCACCCCTGTATGTTCGCTGTCTCCGGTAAAGTTTCCCGGATACTCCCCTTTTTTACACGTCAAAAGACAGCCTTCTAAAGAAGACTGCCTATATCTTATAATGTTTGTAATAAAATTTCAATATTTTATTCGCAAAAAAACAAATTATTAAATATAAGTCTACTTTTTCAGCCCTGCGTTCTTCGCAGCATATTGATCCACAGCTCTTTTTGGATGTCAATATAGCACCGGAGGAACTTACGTTCGAACCGGACTTTCTTCTCAGGCTTACTGATGCGGAAGCCGTTGACGATGCCCGCCGCATACTCTCTTCCGTAACCCTTCATCAGGAAAAACACCAGCTTTGTCCCAAATCCCAGCGCCAGGAAGGGAAAATTGATGATCTTCTGCGGCAGCGGCATGTTTTTGTTGATCATATAAATATTGTTGCGTGAGGAGTAACGTATCTTAAACTGATTGTAGCGGGAGCCCGATGTTCCGCTCCCCACATGGTATACCACGGCGCGGGGTGCAAACCAGTTCTCGTACCCTTTGAGCCTCGCCCGATAGCCGATGTCGAGATCCTCAAGATACGCAAAATGTTCCTCATCGAAAAGTCCCAGCTTTAAAAGCAGGCTTTTTTTGTAGATCGCGGCTCCCGCACAGGCCGAAAAGATCCTTTCTTCCTTATTATATAAGGAAACATCTTTGCCTTTTCCGCGCGCGAACGCCCAGCCGAGGGCGCAGTAATAGTTCCCCGCGTCATCCAGCCTGCTTCTGTCGTCGAAGCCGATCATCTTTGCCTGGCAGGAGAAGGCCTTTTTATGCCTTCTGATCGCGTTGTACAGTTCTTCTACGAACCCGGGCTCTGCCTCGGTGTCGTTGTTGAGAAGGAGGCAGTATTTTCCGCTGCTCGCCTTTATTCCTTCGTTTACCGCACCTGCAAATCCTCTGTTGTCCGGCAGACGGATGATCCGCACCTCCGGATAATTGGCGGAAGTAAACAGGACGCTTTCGTCCGTGCTTCCGTTATCCACAAGGATCGTCTCAAATCTGTCCGTCGTCTGCCGCCGCAGGCTTTTGAACACGGTATCCAGAAAACGGAGTCCGTTGTAGTTTGGTATGATCACTGAGATATCTTTCATGTATCCGTGGAAAGCTCCTTTCCGTCGAGTTACTTTTCCGCCATCCCGGGCAATGCCCTGAGGGAATAATTCCACTTGGTGAGTGACAGGTTTTTATTATAATACGGATCTCCCTTTTTGAGAATATCTATCCAGCGGGTTCTGAAAAATTCTATCTCGCTCTGGAATCTGCGCACCTTCTCTTCGCTGTCCTCCGCCCCTCTTGTGCGGGATTCCAGATGGCAGATCTGTACATACGGATCATATACGATCAGATACCCTGCTTCTCTTATTCTCAGGCAAAGGTCAACATCGTTGAAGGCGACGGCGAGCTTCTCCTCAAATCCGCCGATCTTCCGGAACACCTCCGTCTTTACCATCATGCAGGCCGCCGTCACTGCGCTCATGTCCTGCAGCAGCGAAGCTTTATGAAGGTATCCGGTCCGTTCCGAAGGCATGTCGACAAACATGTTGCCCGCTATTCCGCCCATGCCGACCACGCAGCCGGCATGCTGGATCTTTCCGTCGGGATAAAGCAGCTTGACGCCGACAGCGCCGACTTCGCGCCGCTGACACACCCCGAGCATCTCCTCGATCCATCCGGGGGTAAGCACCAGCGTATCATTGTTGAGGAGGATGATGTACTCCCCTTTTGCATGCGCCGCTCCAAAATTGTTGATTGCGGAATAGTTGAAGCCCTTTCTGTAGCGGAACAGCCGGATGTTTTCTTCTTTTGAGAGTTCCTTGTAATAACGATAGATATCCCGCGTCTCGCTGTTATTTTCGACGATCAGGATCTCGTAATTCGGGTAAGTGGTTTTCTCGCGGATCGACTCGATGCAGTTTTTCAGCATCTCTTTCTCGTCCTTGTTGGGGATCAGTATCGATACGAGGGGGCAGCCGCTCACCGGATAGGTCACCCGGTAAAACCCATAGTCAGGCGTATGTTCGACCTTTCCCTCCACGCCGCAGCGTTTCAGATGCTCCTCTATCGCCCGCCTGCCGGCTTCGTACGCGTACATTTTGCTCGCCGGATTGTCGGCGGTGGATGCCTTGTGCGTGCGCCAGTGGTACAGGATCTCGGGCACATGCACGATCTCGCGGGCCTGCTCCGTGCACCTGAGGATCAGGTCGTAATCCTGGGCTCCGTCGAACTCTTCCCTGAAGCCTCCCGTCTTTTTCAGCAGAGAAGTCCTCGCCAGGAAAAAGTGGCAGATGTAATTGTTGGAACGCAGAAGGTCCAAATTGAAATCCGGCTTCAGATGCGGCTGAAAATGTTCCTTGAGGTCTGTAGTCACCTTATCCTCGTCTGTGTAGATCACGTCACAGTCGGGGCATGCGGAAGCGGCTTTTGCGATCTCAAAGAGCGCGTTGGGTGCCAGCAGGTCATCGTGGTCGAGAAGCCCCGTAAAGTCGCCGGACGCCATATTGAGGGCTGCATTCGAATTGCCCGAGATTCCCAGATTCTCTTCCAGGTTTTTGACTTTGATGCGGGGATCTGCCGAGGTATACTCGCTTAGGACCCGCGCCATCTCTTCGTCGTCCGGGCTTCCGTTTGCGATGCAGAGTTCCCAGTTTGCATAAGTCTGCTTTCTGACCGAATCGATCATCTCCCGCAGAAACAGTTCGGGCGTCCGATATGCCGGCACCGCGATGCTGATGAGGATCTCCGGCCTGATCTTTGTCTTTTTCTGTTTCTCGAGTGTCTTCTCGTCAGGCACATATGCCGGGTACCATATTTCGTAAGGGATCTCCTCGGGCTCAAACCTTTCGTGGAGACGGATGAAGAATTCTTTCGGTCCATAATGCTTTAAGTACAAAAGGCCTTTTTTGATCGTGTAGGGAGAAAGCTTGCCGAGCAGCTTTTTTACATCGATGCGGCCTGCAGAGCCATTGTTTTTTGCCATATTTACTGTCCTTTTCCTGTTATTTACGTAACCGTTCGATAACATTGCGGGTACGTTTTTAACAAATTATGACGTTATTGTAACATTGCATCATTTTTTTTGCAAGAAATCCCTTAGCTGTGCTATACTGTACTTTACGATTATGTATTTACCGGCGGGCTATAAAGCGGATTGCCGGTTACCT
>CADCPK010000205.1 GCA_902803215.1 uncultured Lachnospiraceae bacterium | reverse complement strand
GGACATACCTGCATATGCCCGGCAGGCCTGCCTGTATTATACGTCAATTCCGGCACGTTTCAGATAGTCGAGCACAGCGCCGACAGTAGTCATCTCCTGAAGCTCTTCTGTCGGGATCTCGATATTGTACTCATCTTCCAGCGCCATAACAAGTTCGAACAGATCAAGTGAGTCAGCGCCAAGATCATCCTTAAAAGAGGTTTCGGGCGTGATCTTGTCTACCTCGATGTTGAGCTGTTCTGCAAGCATTTTCTGCATTTTTTCCAACATTGTTAACTTCTCCTTTAGATAGGCTGTTTTATGAAAATGAGTATAGAGGACGCGGTTATTTTTGTCAAGGGTGAAACAAAACACACGGGGACGGTCCTTTTGTGTTCGCGAAACACAAAAGGACCGTCCCCGTGTGTTTTCCCCGTGTGTTTTGTTTCACAGCAGCGCCGGCGCCTGCAGCTCTATCTTCCGCGCCACCCCCAGGGCGAGCCCCATCTCGGCCATCAGGAGCAGCACCGACGTGCCTCCGTAGCTGATAAACGGAAGCGTAACTCCGGTGTTGGGCAGGAGTGCCAGCACGACGGCGATGTTCAGTATGACCTGAAGCGATATGTGGATGAAAATACCGCTCACCAGCAGCGACCCGAACATGTCGGGTGCGTTCTGCGCGATGAAGAAAAGCCTGTACAGCAGGTACGCGAAAAACAGCAGCACGATGACTCCTCCGACGATCCCCAGCTCTTCGCAGATGATCGAGAAGATGAAGTCGTTCTGCGCTTCGGGAACCGAGCCCAGTTTTTGGATGCTGTTGCCCAGACCGCGGCCGAGCAGACCGCCGGAACCGATGGCGTACAAGGCCTGCAGGGTCTGGTATCCGTCTCCGTCGGCGTAATTCTCGGGATGAAGCCACACAAGAATTCGCTGAAGCCTGAAGTTTGTGCTGTTTTCCATCGTCGAGTTGAGATACATGATGACAAGCGCGGCAAGCGCAATAACCACGATTGCAAGGATAATGAACCATTTAAACCCGGGATGCGCGATAAAGATCATCCCGACTGTGATGCCAAAGATGATGATGGCGGTACTCAGGTTGTCGGTAAATACATAGGCGATAAAGGCCTGAAGGCCTCCGAGGCCCGCCAGGAACATGCATCCTTTAAGCGTCCTCACCTTTTTTCCCATGGCAATGATCGCGCACGAGAGCGACACGATGACGGCGATCTTTGTTATTTCGGCGGGCTGAAAGTTGATCGGCCCAATCTGCAGCCACCTTCTTGCACCATGCGACGACACTCCCAGGGTGGGTGAGAGAACCAGCATCATAAGCACTGCTGCTGCGATATAGAGCAGGCCATGAACCTTTTCCAGGATATGGTAATCAAAGCGCGATACGATGATCGCCACAAATATGCTGGCAATGCTGAACATCCCCTGCCTTTTAAAGTAGTACATATCATCGCTGTACTGCACCTCGGCCAGGTAGCCGCTGGTGCTGTAGAGCATAACAAGGCCAAAGCTGATCAGGATGATGATGACCGCCAGGAGTGAATAGTCGTAGTATTCTATTTTCTTCTCTTTATATTTTTTGATCGTAAAAAGCCGGTTATCGGCATTATTCGATGCTTTTGCTCTTTCCACTTTGGGTTTGACGCCCCCTTCTGTGTTATGTAAATCCGATAGAAAGATAATACCAAAACCGGGGGCAGGTTGCAAGTGGGAACACACGGGGACGGTCCTTTTGTGTTCGACGCACAGAGGAGGCAGAGCTCCTCCTCATGTCCGCCGAACACAAAAGGACCGTCCCCGTGTGTTCCCCCTGTTTCACATTTCCTTCACCGACCCGCGATACACCGGTTCGCTGTCGAACAGGTAGTTTCCGTCGAAGGTCGGATCATCGATCATTTTCAGCAGGTTCTCTGCTACTTTTCTCCCAAGGAATTCTTTGGGGTGTTTAAAAGAAGTAAAAGGCACTTTGCCCACATCGGCCAGATACGAATCATCGATGCCTACCACCGACAGATCCCCGGGTATGTTCATCCCATGCTTCAGCGCAAGCTCGATCAGCTGATAAGCCACCTGGTCATTGTAGCACACTACTCCTGTGGCGCCATCAAGGCGTTTTAGCAAATACTCTCCCACTTCCTCCAGATTTACCGTCATGGGGGTGTCCAGCCACAGCACTTTTTCCTGCCTGGCCCGCAGCCCGGCTTCGACCATTGCCGACAAAAATCCTTTATATCTGAGCGGTCCCTGGCCGTCATCGGCTTTAAAGATACCGGCGATATTGGTATGCCCTGCATCGATCAGCACCTTAGTGGCATCTTTGGCAATTTTAACGTCGTCTATACGCACACACGGAATATCCACCGTGGGGTAAAAAGCGTTGAAAAAGATCACCGGTATGTTACGGCTGCGGATTTCTTCATAATAGTGAAGGTTCGGATTGGGAAGAGCGCTTTTGGTGGGTTCGACGATAAGACCGTCGATATTGTCCTTCTCCAGGATGGACTTGAGAATTGTCTCCTCGCGATACAGCCGGTTGTCCGTAAAAGTTACCTGCATCATGTAATCGTTTTTGGAAAGCACTCTTTCGATGCCTTTCAGCGTATCCGGGAAAATATAGCTTTCGTAAAATGTACTGACGACAGCGATCGTCATCGTCTTCTCTCTTTTCGGCAGAGCGGATTCCGCCGCCCCGCCGATGTATGTTCCGCTGCCTTTCACCCGTGTCAGCAGGCCTTCATTTACAAGCTCTCCCGTGGCATGGCGTATCGTCTGGCGGCTCACGCCGAACTGTTCAGAAAGCTCCATCTCGGACATCAGCCGGTCGCCGCTTTTCAGCGTTCCGTTCTCTATATTGTCTCTTACCCAGTCGACAATCTGTCTGTATTTTGCTTCTGTACCCGCCATGATATCACCGCCTTTCGGTAAAATGAGTCAATGGGGACGTTTCTTTCCGACTCATTTTTGCGGCAAAAATGAGTCGGAGAGAAACGTCCCCATTGACTCATTTTTACCAAAAGGACCGTCCCCGTGTGCATCCGGGATACTGCCCCCTGATTCACTTAATTACATGTAAAACTTTCTGAGATCCGCCTCAGTCGTATCGTCGCCGATGGTGATCAGCTCGGTACCGGTCAGTCTGGCAAACATCTCGATGTCCGAACGGTTGAGTGCCGTCGAAACTACGGAGTGATGAGCGCCGCCTGCATAGCACCATGCTGCGGTACCGATCGCGAAGTTCGGTTTATGACGATACATGATTCTGGCGACCGGAAGCTTGGGCATCGGTTTCGGCTGAGCCACAAGCTCGATATCTGCGCAGATGATGCGGAAATGATCGCCAAGGTCGATCAGCGTAACCTGGATACCGTCGCCTGTCACACCGTCAAACACGAGACGAGCCGGGTCTGCCTTTCCGCCGATTCCGAGCGGATGCACCTGAATTTCAGGCTTATTAGCGGCGAAGGAAGCCGGAACCTCAAGCATATGAGAAGCGAGCTCAAGCTCCTGGCCCTCGGTCAGGTCGTAGGTGTAGTCCTCGATAAAGCCGGTAGCGCCGTCGCGGCCCTCAGCCATCTTCATCAGAACTGTGGAGAGTGCACTGATCTTGTAGTCGCCTTCGGGACCGAAGCCGATTCCCTTGGCCATAAGGTTCTGTGCAGCGATGCCCGGAAGCTGGTTCAGGCCGAACAGATCCTGGAAGGTATCGGTGAAGCAGGTTACTTCATTCTTAGCAATGAATTTTTCAAAAGCAACTTCGTAACGGGCCTGCTCTCTCACTGCATCGATGTTATCGGTAGCCATTGTATATTTTTCGTTGTACTCCGCCATCTTGGCATCGACTTCCTCTTCGGTCGTCTCTGCAGCGATCTTCGCGATAAGGCCGATGCCCCAGTATTTAACTTCCCAGCCATATTTGATCTCGCATTCCAGACGGTTACCGTCGGTCACGGCCACGTCACGCATGTTGTTGCCGAAAGTGGCAATGCGGACTCTCTTTGACAGTCCGATCGCTTTTGCCACCTGTGCAAACTGACGGATCTTTGCTACTACGTTGTCATGTTTGTAGAAGCCTGCCACTACTTCGTGGGGAATGTTCAGTTTAGCAAGGATGAAGCCATACTCTCTGTCGCCGTGTGCTGCCTGGTTCAGGTTCATGAAGTCCATGTCGATCTCGTCGTACGGAAGCTTCTCATTAGCCTGGGTGTGCAGATGAAGGAGCGGCTTGTTCAGAAGCTGCAGACCTTTGATCCACATTTTTGCGGGCGAGAATGTGTGCATCCAGGTGATGACACCGACACAGTCATCGTCGGTCATAACTTTCTTCATATCCTCGACACAGTTTTTGGATGTCTCGACTGTCGGAAGAAGTTCGATAGTAATGGTGTCGCCGAGTTTCTCGTTCAAAAATGCTACCATCTCTGCACAATCTGCCGCTACCTGCTGAAGGCACTCCTCACCGTAAAGGTCCTGGCTGCCGGGGATAAAATAAAGTTTTTCCATTTTAAATCTCCTTAATTATTTAATAACCGCAAGCGACTCTCTGTCTGCGAATACAGCCACGAATACCAGGAACACGACGCCCTGGACCAGCTGCTGTGCCTGGGTCGAAAGGCCGATCATGTTAAGGCCCGAAGAAAGCACGACGTAAAGCAGAGAACCGATGATAACGTTGATGAATCTGGCCTTTGCGCCGCCCGAGATAGGCATACCGCCGAGGACCAGTGCGATCAGGATCTGTGTCTCAACCTGGT
This sequence comes from uncultured Lachnospiraceae bacterium, assembly GCA_902803215.1. Classification (GTDB taxonomy): domain Bacteria; phylum Bacillota; class Clostridia; order Lachnospirales; family Lachnospiraceae; genus Blautia_A. Next base: position 3,635 of record CADCPK010000205.1, on the reverse strand, counting down.
TGCCGCCCGATGCGGTAACCGAACCGACCTTGATCGAGTTGATGAATGCCGCAAAACCGGTGATGGCACCTGACAGCACGTACACAAAGAATTTCATCCTGTTGGTATGGATACCCGCGAATTTAGCTGCCTTCTCACCTGCGCCGATGGCCTTAAGAGAAAGACCGAACTTGGTGAAATGGAAAGCGATAAATCCGATCATGACAATGACCAGTGTGCAGATGATCTTTACTCTGTCAGTGTTGAGCATGATGAGCTTTGCACTGCCCTGCACCGGAGCGTTGGATGTAAGGTACTTGATGATACCGCGGAACAGGAACATGGTACAGATCGTAACGATGAACGATTTGATCTTACGGTTAACGTAGAAGAATCCGTTGATCGCGCCGATTGCCGCGCCTGTTGCGATACCTGCTACGATAGCAAGCGGAATGCTGGTCTTGGAAACCAGACACACCACGATGGAGGCCATACCCAGAATGGAGCCCTGTGAAAAGTCGAGTCCGCCCATCGTCATGGCGAAGAACACACCCGTGGAGGCGATCATCGTCACATAAACGGAGGACATCGCCATCGAAAGCTTCGACAGCATACGGCCCTTTGTCAGCGTGTTGAATACGATAAAAATAATGATCAGTCCGGCGATCGGAAGAAGCGAACGCACAAGCTGCATTGTGGAACGTTTTTTCAGAGCCTCCTCTTTAGAGGCTACATTTACATTGTCAGCCATGTTCTCCCCTCCTTATACCATCTTTGCGATCAGACTGTTCTCATCAAGGTTCTCACTCCGGAGAAGCTCTCCGTTGATCTTGCCGTCCTTCATGATCAGAATTCTGTCGCACATACCGATCAGCTCCATCAGCTCTTCCGAGATCATGATGATCGATTTTCCGCTCTTTCTCATTCTGTCCATAAGCTGATAGATGTCCTGTTTTACTTTGATATCGATGCCTCGCGTCGGGCTGTCCAGCACGAGAATGTCCGAATCCTTGCCGATCCAGCGGGCAAGAACCACCTTCTGTTTGTTACCGCCGGAAAGATCCGATACAAACTGGTCCGTATCGACCATCTTGACCGACATTTCCGCTGCATATTCGCGTGCAAATTCCTTCATCTTTTTGCCGCTCAGCATGCCCATAAAGCCTTTGACCTTATCGAGCGACGGCAGGCAGATGTTATCACCGATACTCTGATTCATGACCACGGACTCGTTGTCACGGTCCTTGGATGTGTAGGCAATGCTGTGACTGATGGCGGTCGGGATGCTGTTTATCTCCGTTCCGTCTGCCAGCGTAACAGAACCTGTACGGTCGAAAGAAGCACCGAAGCAGGCCTTTCCTACCTCGTGCATACCGGACTCGGAAAGTCCGCCGAAGCCGAGGATCTCGCCCTTGTGAAGATCAAACGTGATATTTCCGATCTCGCCCGGAACCGAAACGTTCTTGACGGACATGACCACTTCTTTCGAAACCGGCTCGCCGTAATCCGCGCGGTAATAATTACCGGTGACTTCACGGCCGACCATAAGCCTCTTGAGGCCGTCCTCATCGATGTCGCAGCTCTTAACCGTACCGATATACACACCGTCACGGAGGCAGGTGATCGTGTCGGACATTCTGAGTACTTCGGGAAGGTCATGCGAAATGAAGATGACCGTGTTGCCCTCATCGCGGATGCGGTTCATCTGCTTGTAGAGCTCCTCACGTCCTTCCTGCGAAAGCGCTGTCGTCGTCTCGTCGATCACGACGATCTTCGGCTGAAAATACGTGGCCTTGACGATCTCGACCAGCTTTCTGTCCTCAAAGTTATAATCATCCACCATGTCGCCGGCTTTGATCCTGCCAAAACCGTACTTGTCCAGAAGCGCCTGCGCCTCTCTGTTCATGGCGTTTGTATTCTTGATACCGTATTTGACAAAGCGGCTCTCGTGTCCGAGGAAGATATTCTCGGCGACCGTCAGGCCGGAAAGGGTTCCCAGCTCCTGCACGATGATCGAAACACCTTCGTTGTTGGCTTCCACCTGGTTTTTCGGATGAATCTCCTTGCCGTCCAGGATGAAATGGCCGCTGTCGATGGAATAAATGCCCGTAAGCATGTTGGTCAGGGTGGATTTGCCCGATCCGTTTTCACCGATCAGTGCATGCACCTCGCCTTTGTTGATATTGAATGAAACATCCTGCACCGCCTTTGTGATACCAAAGGATTTGCAGAGATGCTGAACCTGTAATCTTACTTCGCTCATTACTCTTCTCCTCCTTTTGTATTACTTGACGATTTCGCCCTTGCTGACTTTTGTGGTCAGGGTAACGATGATCAGCAGAGCAAGACCCGAGATAACATCGTTGATAGCGGTCGGCGCACCGAGTGCCACGAATCCGTAGTAGATGATCTGCAGGAAAAACTCACCGATGATGATAGCCTGGATCGGAATACCATATTTTTTCATAGCCATACCGAGGAAACAGCCCATGGTCGGATAGAAGTTACGGCTCATGGAAAGCATGCCGGTCTCGGCCACCATCGAAGAACCATAACTGATGGTCAGGATGGCCTCGACGCCGAAGAATGCGCCGGAAATGATGAAGGCGATGACTTTGTATTTATTGACATTGATACCCATATTCTTAGCTACAAACTCGTTGGAACCGATAGCATAAGTGTAGGTTCCGATCCTGGTGTAGTTAAGAAGAAGGAATGCTGCTACGAAAGCGATTACCGCCAGGATCAGGTTGCCCGGCATGGAGCCAAGGGCACGAAGATCGGACGGAAGTGTCGCCGACTGGCCGCCTGCGATGTAGCTGGCGACTGCTTCGTAGATGAGAGCCAGACCGGTGGTAACGATCATGGACGGAATACGAAGCGTGACATAAAGGATGCCGTTAAGTGTACCTACCAGTGCGCCGGTGATGATACAGCCGAGGATAAGTCCCGGATAGCCCAGTCCGTAACGTGAAGCCATAACAGCTCCGACGATGGAAGAAAGCATGATGTTCGCACCGATGGAAAAATCGAACATACCCATGACCATGACAAAGAAGAATCCGACGGCACCTGCGGAAACCATCAGCGATGCTTCGAAGTAGCTGAGGAGATTGTCAGGGTTGCCGAAGTTTTTGGGGGTCAGGATTTTAAAGATCAACCAGGAAAGCACTACCAGTGCTACCAGGGTGATATAACCCGTCGCTTTACCGGATATTCTTTTTGCTTTTGCAACCTTTGCAGAAGAATCCATTAGTTTCACCTCTCTTGACAAATAAGAAGGGCCGGTATCTTGATCGATACCGGCCCGGATGCGCTAGCGTCTGCCTGTCAGACGGACAGATACTTATTCTGCTGCACGAGCCGCTGCGTCTTCGATGGACAGTTTAGCTGCTGTAGCTGCAAGATCTTCAAGGCTCAGGTCAGCCATTGCAACAAGTTCTTCGTCGGTGTACGGCTCAGTATCTACAAAGTAGGTCTCATAGTCTGCATAGTCTTCCGGAGAAGCTACATACAGATACGGGAACAGAACATCGTTGAATGTGCCGCCGAAATCGGTGTAGTTGCCTTTGATTGCGTTGTAAACCATCATGAATGCGAACAGCGGATCGCAGTAATGTCCGCCGGACTCGCCTGCCATGGATCCGTTGGCAAGT
>CADCPK010000204.1 GCA_902803215.1 uncultured Lachnospiraceae bacterium | reverse complement strand
TTTTTATTCTTTAGTCTTTTGCCTCCTTTCTGCGATTTAAGAAAACATACACATTAATATTTGGAAAACTATTGCTTTCATTATAGCACAAGGCTTGCGATACGCAAATTTCTTTGCTAAAGTAGAGGTAGCAACATTTACCCCTTCTATTTGAGAAGGGCGCACTTATAGACGGGCGGAGCCCATCTAATAAGCGCGCGCTCCGCGGGGGCCTTCGGCCGGACCAGCTCGCCGCTGGAGGCGTCTCCGACGGCTCTGCCGAGAGCGTCCTATGCGGACAGCAGCATTACATGCAGGCCGGCTACGCGCCGGAGCGGTGCTCATGCCGCACGGCACATTATGAAGAAAGGAGGCAGCACAATATGGCGATATTCCATTGCTCAGTTAAGGTTATCGGAAGAAGCGGCGCAATGTCCGCAGTCGGAGCTGCGGCATATCGTGCTGCCGATAAAATTGAGAATGCCATTGGAGAAGTTTTTGATTTTTGCAGAAAGGGTGGAGTTGTCTATTCAGAGATCGATCTCTGCAAAAACGCTCCTGAAGAATATATGGACAGGGGCACATTGTGGAGGTCGGTTGAAGCTATAGATAACAAATCAAATTCACAGCTTTGCCGGGAAATCGAGGTTGCTATCCCCAAAGAAATTACGGACAGGGATTCTCAAAAGGATTTGATTCGCGAATACGTCCGAGAGAATTTTGTGTCTAATGGAATGTGCGCTGATTGGTCGATACATGACAAAAACAACGGAAATCCCCATGCGCATATCCTGCTTACCATGCGTGGCATTGCCGCAGATGGAAGCTGGGAAAAGAAACAGACCAGGCGAGGCTATAAATTAGATTCGGATGGTAATAAGATCCCTGTGATAGATCCGGAGACCGGCGAACAAAAGGTAAGAGTACGCCCTGGGAAAGGTGTCGAAAAATTGTGGGAACGGGAAAACGTTGAAATCAACCCCTGGAACCGCAGAGAGAATGTCGAAGTATGGAGAAAAGCCTGGGCTGATACATGCAATTCACGAATTGAAAAAATGGATATAGATCCGATTGACCATAGGTCCTATCTGCGCCAGGCTTTTGATCAGAAAAACGTTGACCTTCATGCCAAAGGAAAAGATAAGGTAAGCATGGAAGAATTCCTTCAATTGAAGGAAAGTGGAGAGGTGTCGGTCATCGAACCGACGATTCACGAGGGGTTTGCGGCTCGGAAAATTGAAGCGGAGGGGGGAATATCCGACCGTTGTGAGTTAAACCGGGAGATTTTGTCGCTGCGCGGTGTTATACAGCATATTAAAGACGTGATCACAGACATCGCAGACGGTATAGATAAAATTGCGGAAAAAATACAGTCAGTAAAAGCTCAGCTCAAAGAAGCTGCAATTGAAAAAATGAGCATGCTGCTGGGAAAGGAGGATTCCATTAATGAAACGAACGATTTTGGAAAAGTTGGAACCGGAGGAGATATTAGAATTGACAGGGGAGATGGAAACCCTGAAAGAAGAGAACAGGATATTGAAGAGTCAGGCGAAACAGCAGAAATCAAAGCTGCAAGAGTACGAATCGCTGATCTCACAGACAGAGCAAGACATCTCGGATCTGACATTGAAGTACGAGAAGCTCGCGAACAGCAATCAGGAGTTGAGGCTGGCGAAAGAGGAAAGGGAGAAAGCAGAATCGATCAGGACGCAGACGGAATTATCGTTAAAGAACCAGACCCGGTTGATCGAGACGAGGATTACGAGAGCCGAATCGATAGAGGCGTCTGCAGATAGGAAACAGAATGCCAATCAAAGAAAAGAAGAACAGCTGGAAGATCGAGAAAATAAACTGAATGAGCGGGAAAGAAAATTTGAATTTCGCGAAAAACAGTATGAACACGAGATATGGGAGACAGCTGCCCGACAGTCCAGGGCACGAAGAGAAAGATACGACAAAGAAACAGCGCAAATCAAAGAAAAATATGAGAGAAGGACAGACGAGTGGATTTATGAATATGGTTTAAAATATACTCTTCTGCACATCCTGTGCGGGATTTACACGTTAATATGGATCATATACTCTGTATCATTCCGTACAGACATAGCAAACGCAGCATCTGCTGTTATGATAGTGGAAACGTCATTGTTCGGCCTTGGATCACGGATCGCCGGTCTTGTACACATCCCGTTATGGCTTCTTAACAGTGGGATACAATGGATAATCAGGATCATATTCCCGACGCTTCCTGTTGTATTGACAGTATACGGTGTCTACAAATTCGCACTTTGGTTTCACGCAAAGTTATGGGACAATGTAAGTCTTGCTTTTGGTTTCGGAATTATCAACCTTATACCGCTATCAGATATGCTCCATCGAGCGATGCCCTTCTATAATTCTATAGTTGCTTTTATAGTCGCAACGACTGTATATGTTATCGTCAGGAGCTGGCTTAAACGCCCTAAATGGAAATATGTCGGAATATAAATTAAGAGGACGGTCATTGAAGATCAATGGCCGTCTTTTTGATCAATCACAGGAAGACTTATAATCTCATTAAAAGCCGCGCTGTTTCTTCCGGCACATTCAGCATCCCTTTCTTATGCCGCCTGAGTTCTATACAGAAAACTGCAATTTTTCCAATAGATCAAATACAATTTCGACACAATTCAGGATCTGAATCCCATCTGGACATCCGGATCCACAATAAAGCCGGTCTGAAACTTGTTCAAGACCGGTTTGCATTTAAAATTGTGTACACAATTTTAAAACAAGGTCTCCAGACACGTTTTCAGGTTG
>CADCPK010000203.1 GCA_902803215.1 uncultured Lachnospiraceae bacterium | reverse complement strand
CTACAATCAGGCTGTTAAGGCTATCGCAGAGGCAGAGGCTTATCCGGGACCGTCACTCATCATCGCTTATGCTCCGTGTATCAACCACGGTATCAAGAAGGGCATGACCAAAGCTCAGACAGAGGAAGAGCTGGCAGTTAAGTGCGGATACTGGCACTGCTTCCGCTTCAACCCGGCTGCTGAGAAGAAGTTCACCCTGGATTCCAAGAAGCCGGATATGACCGACTACATGGACTTCCTGAATGGCGAAGTTCGTTACAATTCTCTGCAGCGTCAGAATCCTGCCAAGGCAGAGAAACTGTTTGCTAAGAACAAGAGTGAGGCAGAGGCAAGATATGCTTATCTTGAAAAACTCATCGCTCTTTACAATGAATAATCCGACTATACTTTTTTAAGTCAGTGATTATCAGAGCAGCCGCGGTACATTGCCGCGGCTGCTTTCATTCCGGACGGAAAATCGAATCGGAAGGTTAATGAGAATGAAAAAACTGATCGATCTAATCAAAAAATGCTATTCGAATGATATTATGCGGTACCTGTTCTTCGGCGGATGTACCACGCTGGTAAACCTTGTCGTCTTTTGGGTGCTGAGAAGGTTACATGTCGGGCTGAACATCGCAAACTTCATCTCGATCGTTATCGCTGTGCTCTTTGCGTACGTGGTGAACGCCAGATTTGTTTTTCTGCAGAAGTACAGCACTCTTGGAGAGCACGTAAGGCCGTTTCTCAAATTTGTCGGGGCAAGATGTGCGACGATGGTGATCGAGATGGGAGGCGTCTGGCTCCTTGCCGAGAAGATGGGCCTTCGTGATATGATTGCAAAGATCGCCACCCAGGTGATCGTGATCATACTCAATTATGTTTTCAGCAAATTTCTGGTATTTACGGACAGTGGAAAAACATCATGAGCAGACTGATAGAGAAAACATGCACCGAAATTGAAAAGCTCGATGAAAGAGCGATGCAGACTGCGGCTTCGAGATGGAATGATGTGGCCAAGCCTCTGCACTCGCTGGGGCTGCTCGAGGATATTGTTATCCGGATCGCAGGAATAACCCGGGATGCCTCTTTTCGGGCAGATCCAAAAGCGCTGGTGGCTTTCTGCTCCGATAACGGCGTGGTAGAAGAAGGCGTTACGCAGACAGGGCAGGAAGTGACAGCGACGGTGGCCGAAAATTTTTTGAAAGGCGAGACTACCGCTGCAGAAATGTGTAAAAAGACCGGCGTGGAGCTTATTCCCGTCGACGTCGGTATGGCCGTCGATACCTGCGTGCGGCATGACCGTAAGACGGCGTACGGGACGAAGAGTATCGCAAAAGGTCCTGCCATGACGAGGCTTGAGGCAGAGCGGACGATCGAAACCGGAATATATATTGCCGGGGAAGCAGCAGATCGGGGTTTTAGGATGACTGCAGCAGGTGAGATGGGAATCGGCAATACCACGACCGCGAGCGCCGTGGCATCGGTGCTGCTGGGGCTTCCGGTACCTGTGATGACAGGGCGCGGCGCAGGGCTCGATGATGAGCGGTTAAAGAAGAAGATCCGGGTGATCGAGAGAGCGATAGAGATAAACGACCCCGACGCCGATGATCCCATAGATGTGATCGCCAAACTCGGAGGCTTTGATATTGCGGCTATGTGCGGGTTTTATCTGGGGTGTGCGAAGAGTCACATTCCGGTGCTGCTTGACGGAATCATTTCCTGTGTGGCAGCGCTTGCGGCAGTCAGAATGTGTCCCACGGTAAATGAATATCTGATCGCGAGCCATGTTTCGGCAGAGCCTGCAGCAGACAAGCTGTTTGAGGCACTGGGGAAGAAAGCACCGTTAAATGCCGGTATGTTCCTCGGGGAAGGAACCGGGGCGGTATGTCTGTTTCCGATTATTGATATGGCGGTAGATATCTATCGGTCCATGAGCACTTTTGCGGAGATAAAGGTTGAGCCTTATCGGGATTATACGCGGTGAATGGAGAAAAAGACATGATGATCCTGGTAACGGGAGGCAGCGGGAGCGGAAAGTCCGCTTTTGCGGAGCAAAAACTATGTGAGCTTAGTACAGGCCGAAGGGTGTATATTGCCACGATGATCCCTTCGGATGGCGAGAGCAGACAAAAGATCGATGCCCACATTAACAGGCGGGCAGGAAAAGAATTTGTTACGATAGAAAAATACAGCGGAATCGGTGGGCTTGTTCCTGCCGAAAATGATATTATTTCAGAACTTAACGAGAAAATAAACGAGGGTATTCTTCATCCCGAAGATTCTGTACTTCTGGAAGATCTGTCGAACCTGACGGCCAACGAAATGTTCGTCTATGGCGGACAGGGGAATATCATCGATGATATAAAAAAGACTTCGGCTTACGTTCGGAATCTCGTCGTTGTCACGAACGAGATTTTTTCGGAAGCTGCGGTCTATGAAGGAGAAACTGCCGAATATATGAGGCTTCTCGGAAAGATTAATCGGGAGCTTTCTGAAAAGGCAGACGAGGTTTATGAGGTTGTCTATGGCATCCCGGTTTGTCTCAAGAGGGCGGACAGATGAAAAAGATATACAACAGCTTTAAAACCGCATTCGCCATGTTCTCGCGCATCCCTATGCCGCAGGCAGACTGGAGCGAAGAAAACATGCGGTATATGCTGTGTTTTTTTCCATGGATCGGCATTGTCATCGGTATTTTGACGATTTTATTGACAAACCTGATGACAAACGCGGGATTTAATGATACATTTAGCGGAGCAGCATCGGCGCTGCTTGCGATATTGATCACCGGAGGGATCCACGCGGACGGGTTTATCGATACCTGCGATGCGCTGAGCTCCTGGCAGGAGAGGGAACGAAGGCTGGAGATCCTGAAGGACCCACATGTGGGTGCCTTTGGGGTGATAGGTGCCTGTGCGGCGGCGGTTCTCTTTGTATCATCCTTCTCCCAGATCGTTCGCGATTCCGACTCGGTACTTATCATGGCGGCAGGTTATGTGCTTTCCCGTACGCTTTCGGGCATCGGGCTTCTTACCCTTCCGAAAGCCAACAAAAGCGGTACGCTGGCTGCTTTTTCCAGGAGCGCGGATGAGCGGAGAGTGATGATCGTGCTTATCCTTTATGCAGGAGGAATATTTGCAGCGATGATGGCGGTGCATCCGATCAAGGGAGCCGCTGCGTTTGCGACAGCCCTTGCCGTATTTTTGTATTATCGCCGGATGGCGCGGACGCAGTTTGGAGGGACCACAGGCGATATTGCGGGGTGGTTTGTCTGCGTGTGCGAAGTTTTGCAGTGCTTTACGCTGGCTGTTGTTACAGTGCTTGTTCATTGAGGCTTTGATCAAATGGAGATGTTTATCGGAGGGGCTTTTCAGGGAAAAACGGCCTTGGCCATGCGGGAATTTCCGAATGTGCGCTTTGAAGACGGCGCGGATTTATCCCGGGACAGGGTGTTTAGAGCTGAAGGGATCCTGCATTTTGAAGAATATATTCGGGGTATGCTGAAGGCGGGCGAGGATGTGTCTCTTTTGGCCGGGAGACTGATCGAGGCAAACCCGGGCGTGATCATCGTGTGCCGGGAGGTAGGCTACGGCGTCGTACCGATCGATCCTTTTGAGCGGAAGTATCGCGAGGCTGTAGGGCGGATATGTACGGCTCTTGCGGCATTTTCGACCCGCGTGACCCGCGTGGTGTGCGGAATAGGGACCGTCATCAAAAATATCTGTGATCTGTGGTTTGTCAGACACGGGATGACTGCCGGAAACAGGGAGAAACGCTATATCGGCTGCCGCACCGATGAGCATCTGCTTCCCGAGGCGCGGGAGATGCTGAGTAAGCAGAAGAGTGCGATTCCGGAGGTCGAGGCGGTGTATGCAAGCCCGATGGCCAGATGCCGGGAGACGGCGGAGATCCTTTTTCCGGATCATAAAGCGTCTGGAAACGGAGCCTCGGGCGGTTTTTCCGACCGGAATACCGTGCAGATTATAGATGAACTCAGCGAGTGTGATTTTGGGCGGTTCGAAGGGCATAATTACAAGGAGCTTTCGGGCGATCCGGAATATCAGGAGTGGATCGACAGCGGAGGAACCCTGGCGTTTCCCGGTGGGGACAGTCGGGAGGAGTTTCTGCGAAAGAGTAAAGCGGGGCTCTTTACAGTGATCGAGGATATGGAGCTTCGGGGAATACGAAAGGCTGCTGTGGTGACACACGGCGGTGTGATCATGAATCTTATGGAGGCTTATGCCCGTCCTGGGCGGTCCTTCTATGAGTGGAATACAGAGACGGGCGGCGTAAGGCATGTCCGGTTTGATACTTGCAGCAGGAAAACAGGTAATTTTGCGTTCACATATGAAGAAAGGGGAAGATAATCATGGCATCTTTTAAATCTTTTATGGCACTTCGCCCCGCGGAGCAGTTTGCTGACCGGGTGGCGGCCCTTCCTTATGATGTTGTTTCGCGGCAGGAAGCTAAGGAGATCGGAGACGCAAATCCGTATTCTTTCCTGCATGTCGACAGAGCGGAGATGGATCTGGCACCCGAGACCGATCTTTATGCGCCAGAGGTTTATCAGAAGGCGCGCGAGAATCTGGACAGGATGGAGGGGGAGGGGATCCTTCTGCAGGATCGTGTATCGTGCTATTATCTGTATGAGCTGACCAGAAAAGGGAAAACGCAGACCGGCATCGTAGGCTGCAGTTCGATCGATGATTATCTGAACGGGGTCATCAAAAAGCATGAGAACACGCGCGAGGATAAGGAGCAGGACCGTATCCGTCACGTGGATGTGTGCAATGCGAATACGGGGCCGATCTATCTGGCATGTCGTTATCCGGAGTCGCTTCTTGCGCTTATGAATAACTGGAAGGAAGAGCATTTCCCGGTTTATGATTTTACCTGTGAGGATGAGATCAGGCACAGGGTGTGGGTGGTCGACGAAGCGGCTGCAATTGAGGCAATCGCCAATGAATTTGCGGGGATCGATTCCATCTATATCGCGGACGGGCATCACAGGGCGGCTTCGGCTGTCAAGGTGGGGCTTAAGCGCAGGGAGGAGAACCCGGGGTATACAGGCGAAGAGGAGTTCAATTACTTCCTCTCTGTGGTATTTCCTTACGATCAGCTGACCATTCTTGCTTATCACCGTGTGGTGAAGGATTTAAACGGGGTCGATGAGAAAGCTTTTATCGGCAGTATCAAGTTTAATTTTGAACTGATGATCATGCCGGGCTTTCCGTGCAAGCCGGTGGAAAAGCATACGATCGGGATGTATACCGGCGGGCAGTGGTATCACCTGAAGGCTTATCCGGATACTTATGAGAATAAGGATATTGTGGGGCAGCTTGATGTTTCGATTCTGCAGGATAAGGTTTTGGGACCTGTGCTGGGGATCGATGATCCGCGGACGAACGAGAGGATCATGTTTGTCGGGGGCAGCCATAAGCTTGCCGAGCTGGCGGAGATCGCGGACCGTGAGGGTGGCGTCGCGTTTGCGATGTTTCCGACTTCCATGGAAGATCTGATGACCATCGCTGACGAGGGCAAGCTCATGCCGCCGAAATCTACATGGTTTGAACCGAAGCTGCGGAGCGGGTTGTTTATACACAGGCTTAGCTGAGGCAAAGACAGGGGACGGTTCTCAAAGACAGGGGACGGTTCTCTGTCTTTGATCTTTAAGACAGAGAACCGTCCCCTGTCTTTAGAGAACCGTCCCCTGTCTTTGCTGAATTATTTCTTACATATTTCCACAGAATGGTTTATATTTATGATAGATATGGATTCAGAACCGATTATGGGGGGTTCTGTTGGAATAGCAGGAATAATATTTAAGGAGGAACTTGATCATGAGAAAAGCAGGACTGGCTGTCATGCTTCTTGGATGTGCGCTTTGCTTTGCAGGCTGCGGTTTTACTGAGGGAACGGATGCTGTCGTGACTGTTGTGAAGGCTACGCCTACACCTGAACCGACACCCACGCCTGAGCCGACGCCTACGCCTGTACCTACACCGACTCCGGTCGTTGTTACAGAGCAGACTCCGAGCGGGCTTGAAATCACTGTGATGACCGCGCAGTATACTGCGAATGAAGATATCAATCTTCGTAAGGACGCGAATACGGATGCGGAGATCGTTAAAGGTATTACCAAGGATACCGTGCTTGATTGTACAGGTGTTGTCGAGAACGGCTGGATCAGAGTGGAGTATGAGGGAGAAGTGTGTTATGCTTCTGGTGATTTCGTGACATTGCTTCCGGGCAGTGTTGTTGAGCCGGGTGCGGCAGGTACCGATGCGGCGGCAGCTCCGGCTGCTGATGCGGGTGCGGCTCCGG
>CADCPK010000202.1 GCA_902803215.1 uncultured Lachnospiraceae bacterium | reverse complement strand
GCCGAGCGTGGACTGGACAATTTTCGATACGCTTTTCGAACGGCTTTTTGTGAGATGGACGGTAAGATTCATCTTGTTGTTGGACAGCCAGGAGCTGGTCAGATAATACAACGGACGGTAATATCTGGAATCCTTCTTGGCTTTGTACTTATAAAGTAGAGAACTGGGCAGGGTTTTCCATTTCTGGCGGTCAATGGAATAATAGGTTGTCGACCCCGTGTAATAAACGGCGGCATTCGGAGAACTTTTCACCGGTTTTTTAATCACGGCGGAAGCATGGGCATGAATATTCGGTCCGGCCAGCATGGCGGCAGACAGCAGAAATACAGATAAATTATGAAACAGTCTTTTTTTCATCATGCAAATCCCTCTTTCTCTTTTTATTGAATACACGGATAACATTGCCGGACCGGCGGACAATCATCTGAAAAGACGATTGAAGAAACGTAACGATCAGAGTTGTGTGTGGCCACAAAAACAGGATATCACAATCACAAAGAAATGTCAATACATACAATAAAAGATATATATTTGAACGGACATTTTTCGGGCATAATAAAAACGAGGCTGCACAGCCTCGTTTTTATAGATTTATAGGATTAGAACGCCAAAAGTGTCATTTACGATTACTGCTTGTATATTTCGCTTCTGTGCCCGACAGACAAAGCAGGTTTATACTTTACTCCAGATTCAGCCGCTTGTCCAGAAGATACCAGGTGACGCCTCCGTAGAAAACGATCTGGAGCAGGGACACCAGAATGCCGGAGATAAAGAATCTCTGGAAGGAACCATTTGTGAGCTGCGTTCCGATCAGATTGCGCATCCCCGGTATGCTGGTGATCAGCACTTCCAGGATGCCGATCCCGATGTAAGCGAGTACGGCACCGAACACACGGTGATTGCTCACCTGGTGACCGATGGCAATCGATGCATACACCTTTGTGATGGAAGCAATCATCCCAATCAGGGAGACGACAACGATCCGCAGGATATCCGTGACCAGATTTCCCTCTCCGTGGATGGTCGTGATGACTTCCCGGACCTGCCGGATAAATTCATCGTAATTACTGATAATCGCCACGGATGCCAGTCCGGCGACGGTTCCGACGACGGCGCCGATGAGGATCCAGAGGATTGCCGTGAGCAGCTTGGAAAGAATGTTCTGCAGTGTCGTAACCGGAAGAGTGAACATCAGATATCCTTCCGTCCCCAGGAGATTGCGGTAAAACCTCTGAATAATCATGATCACCATGACCACCATGACGGCTATGACAACGGCGATAAACAGAACGCTGGCAATGACAGCGAATTTATCGATCAGGTTTTTGGCAAAGCCGCTCATCGACAGCCGGATCATAACGGAAAACAGCAGCGTGACCGCAAAGGCAATACCGTACAGCGGCAGCATAATTCTGCCGAATGCTTTGATTTCATATTTAATCAGTTTTCCTAACATCTGAATACCTCCCTGAAATATCCGTCGACGCTCATACCGGTTTCTTCCCGGATGGCATCTACATTCTTATGCAGTACAATATGGCCTTCCTTAATAAAGATCGCTTCATCCAGTACAGACTCCACATCGGCGATCAGATGCGTAGAGATAATGACCAGCGAGTTTTCTGCATAATTGCTGATGATCGTCCGCAGGATATAATCTCTGGCTGCAGGGTCTACCCCGGCGATGGGCTCATCCAGCACATACACATCCGCCTGACGGCTCATCGTGAGAATCAGCTGAACTTTTTCCTTTGTTCCCTTTGACATCTTTTTGATCGACATATCATCGGAGATCTACAGATTTCTCAGCATTTCCACGGCCCGTTCACGGTCAAAGTCCTCATAAAAGTCGCAGAAAAAGTCCAGCAGCTGGCCGGTCTTCATCCACTCCGGGAGATAATCCTTGTCCGGCAGATAGGACACAACCGCTTTTGAGCCCGGTCCGGGGAGCTCTCCGTTGATCCGGATTTCTCCTTCCGTAGGCTGCAGCAGACGGTTCGCAATTTTAATCATGGTGGTCTTTCCGCTGCCGTTGGGGCCGAGCAGGCCAACGATTCTTCCTGACTCGAGCTGCAGATCAACATGATCCAGAGCCGTCAGTTTTCCATATCTTTTTGTAAGATTTTTACATTCAAATCGAATCATCTTTACTCCCTTCTTCGGATCCGGAATGGTTGGATACCGCATTTTTCAGAGTTTCCAGAATTTGCGCATCGGTATATCCGAGGCGGTACATCTTTTCCAGCATTTCCTTTATATAGGAAGAAGCCAGTTCAGAACGCAGATCCGCAAGCCGGTTTTCATTTTCCGTCACAAACCTGCCGTTGGTTCTCAAGGTGTAGAGCAGCTGCGTACGCTCCAGTTCCGCGAGGGCACGCTGCATCGTATTGGGATTGACGCCGGCTTCCATTGCCAGATCCCGGACCCCCGGCATCTTACTGCCCGGCGGATAAACACCTCCGGCAATTCCGATCTGCAGGATCTGCATGATTTGCTGATAAATCGGAATCCCTTCTTTAAAACTCCATGACATGGCATGACTCCTTGTCGTATTCCGCTCTTGTATCAATGTACTACTGTATTAACTGATTAATACAGTAAGACTATAATACACATGAACATTCCTGTCAAGAGGAATTTTTCTGTACGGGGAGACAGGGAATAGCAGTGCTTTTCTGTTACTCTATTCACAGCCCTCATGCCCCTTATACCTCATAAGCAGACAATACCGGCAGGAACGAAGACGGGATCCACGGTTTACGCAGACTTATAGTCAACGTCAGAAATAATCTGACGTTGACTATAGTGCTCCGCAAGGATGCGCACGGATTTGCCAAGGAAATATGCGGCT
>CADCPK010000201.1 GCA_902803215.1 uncultured Lachnospiraceae bacterium | reverse complement strand
GTTTGCTTCCTCTTCTATGCGGCGAAGATCGTCTTCGGTCAGTAGTCCGTCAAAATCGATTGTCACCACATCGCTGCCCATATGGAATCCTACATTATTGTATCCAAAGGCGGCGTGCACCAGACCGCTGACGATATGCTCGCCGGAATGCTGCTGCATGAAATCGAAGCGACGGTCAAAGTCGATTTTTCCTGTCACCGTTTCGCCCGCAGGCAGCGGCTTATCCACGATGTGGAGTATGGTATCATCCTCTTCGATCGTATCTGAGACGACCGTATCACCCAGCACACCGATATCTCCCGGCTGGCCGCCCCCTTCGGGGTAAAAAGCGGTGCGGTCCAGTATAACGGCATATTTGTCGTCTCTCGGTCTGCATTCTTCTACAACCGCGTTGAATTCCTGAATATAAGCATCTTTATAATACAGCTTTATCGTATTTGACATCTTATCTCCCGCCTCTGTGCGTCCTTCATCTTTCATAAAAACATGTTTATAATGATTGTTTGTGCCTGTGCACAATTCTGCTTTACTGATCTGTCTCATTTATTATAGCAGAAATGCCTGTGTTCTTCACATTTTTTGTATAGAAATATCGCCATAGGAAAGCAGCCTTATTTCTCCGGACTCCTCGCGGATCATAAGCCTGCCGTCCGGTTCTACCGAAAGAGCGTATGCCTTCGTTTTTTTCTGCCCTTCGTTCACAATGATATTGTGCCCGGGAACAATATTTCTTTCTATATAAAGCGGCGGCACCGAGAAGTCCCCGGAGTCTTTTAAAACGTGGTCAACGATCGATGCGGCCAGTGCGTTGATATTGATCTGTTCAAAGCTCGACCGTTCTGTGCAGATCGCTCCTGCCACTTCCCTGAGGTCCTCCGGAATATCCCGCTCTTCCCAAAACACGTTCAGGCCGATGCCAACGATGGCATATTCGATATTTCCGCTCTCGAAATCCGTGACGGCTTCCGTCAGAATGCCTCCGACTTTTAACCCGTTCAGATACAGGTCGTTGACCCACTTTACGGAGAGCCTGATACCGCACACTTCCTCTACGGCCTTGCATACCGCGGCCGCGGTAGTGATCGTGAGAAGCGTTCCCGTGGCCAGATCTACTTCGGGCCTGAGCAGAATGCTCATATAGATTCCGCCCTCGGGAGAGTAGAACGACCTTCCTCTTCTGCCCCGGCCGAGGGTCTGGCGTCTGGATACCACGATGATCGTCTCGCCCGGCATACCCTGCCCGGCAGCCTCTCGTGCCCTGAGATTTGTGGAATCGGTCTCGGGCAGGAAGATCAGCTTTACGTCCGGATTTTTCAGATACAGCCTCAGACCTTCGGAAGAAAGCACATTGGAGCCCGGAGAGAGCATGTACCCCCGGTTTGTGCCCGCATCGATGCGATATCCCTCCTCGCGCAGTTTTGCCGCAGCCTTGTTGACCGCCGCGCGGGAACAGTTGAGCTTCGACGCCACCGCCTCTCCCGAGATCGGGTGCCCTTTATTCTGTTCCAGAAGCCGCAGAAATTCCGATTTAACCGACATAATATCCTACCCCCGGTCTGACGAACCCAGCGCAGATTTCAGAAATCTGCGATACTCTGCTTTAGCCGTCTCAGGTGATGTGATGACCGCACCGGAGCCAAGCCCCGCGAGCCACCCGAAAAACTGAGGGCTCACTCTTACCCGCAGCAGCGCCAGAAAATGATCGTTATCTTTTGATACAACACGCACACCCTCACCGAACCTGTCGATCAGGACACCGATCAGGTGATTCTCAAATTCGATCGTCACCGTCTCCTCGCGGCCTCCGAACATGTGGAAAGTACCCGCGGTAAAGCGTTCCTCATCGAAATTGGCAAACATATCGTGCCCTGTGCGGCGTTCATCCTCATGCTGTACCTTCCGTATCTTGTCAACCCGGAAATGCTTGACGATACGGCTTTTCTCCTCTATGGCGATCAGATAACAGAAGCCGTCGTTCCAGAGGATCTTCCACGGGCTTACCACATAGCGCTGTCCATTCCTCTTGGGTACAAGCTTTTTGTCCGCAGTCCACTCACAGTACTGAAAGCTGATCTGCACATCATGATCGATGGCACTCCTGATTTGGTCAATGGCATCGTACACCTCGCCGTTCAGAACACCCGAGTGCCGGTCCTGTTTGAGGCCCGGCATGAGCGCCGGCGCGCGGTGAACGCTTGTCAGCCGTCTGAGCTTTACCAGGATGGAATCGGCCGCTTTTTCGGGCATAAAGGGTGCGCATTGCACGGCATCGGATAAAAGCCTCAGCTCTTCCTCGCTGAAAAGCCTTTTGGAAATGTAAAAGCCTGAAGGAGCTTTTCTCCTGTTCTCTATGCTGAGGCCAAAAAGCCTGAGGTTTTCGATATCGTCATATATCGCCTTGCGCTCGGCATTGATCCCGTTGGCAGCGAGATAGCTGATGAGATCGGCCGCTGTCATGGGATGGTCCTCATCGGACTGTTCCAGCAGCGCCGCAGCGATATACAGTACTTTCATTTTCTGGTTTGAAGATTTTGCCATGTTAACAGCTCCTGTCAGCGATCTGTGAGCATCACCACCACTCCGCAATATAATACCACAAAGCAAAGGACAAGGGCAACGACATCGGCCTTAAAAAAATCGATATCCAGCACCATCGCACCCCCGACCATGATCTCTATGGTAACAATAACCGAGAGCAGCATAGCTGCAAAGCCGGAAAATTTCTCCTGAGTAAATCTGCTTTCGTTCATATGTTTGTTCATTGTTCTTACCTTCCCTTTTCTTTACAGATATATCGAACATTTTTTCCGAACATTTATTCGTTATTTGGATTATAGCACAACCTAATGTCCAATATACAGGGACGAAATAATTTTCTTTCATCTTTTTATGAACAATATTCGACGAAATCCATATGTAAACCAATTATATTTTACAGGTTGACATTTTGCCTCCTACATGATATGCTTACCCGGTCAACAGAAAGGAGAGATTAACATGGAAGCTGTACAAAGCAGCAAAACAACAGATATCGTATATATAGGAGTGTTCGCAGTGCTGATCGCCATCTGCTCATGGATATCCATCCCCGCAGTAGTGCCCTTCACCCTGCAGACCTTCGGCGTATTCATGGCAGTACAGACCCTCGGCGGCAAACGCGGCACGATGGCCGTACTGATATACATCCTGCTCGGCGCAGCGGGAGTCCCCGTGTTTGCAGGCTTCAGCGGCGGCATCGGCGTACTCCTGGGAAGCACCGGCGGCTACATCATCGGATTTGTCTTCTCAGCCCTGGTCATGTGGCTCGTCCAAAACATGTTCGGCCATAAGATCATCGTCTCCATCATATCGATGCTCCTGGGCCTGCTCGTGTGCTACGCCTTCGGAACCGTCTGGTTCATGGTGATATACGCCCGCGGCGGCAACGAAGCATCACTCCTGACCGTGCTCGGCTGGTGCGTGATCCCCTTCATCATCCCCGACCTGATCAAAATCGCCCTCGCCTATCTTGTCTCCGGCCGAATCAAAAAAGCCATCAACATCTATTGAGCCTCAATAAAGTGCGGCGCTGTGCCCTCGGACACAGCGCCGCACGCCATTTATCTGAACCTGTTTATCTTGACAGTTGTCAAGTCTTGTGATAGAATCCACATTGTTGAACAGCCCGCGGACCCGTTCCTGACGGACTGCCGGGTACACACAACGGTAATGTGTGGTTAATAGAAGGGAAAACGTCCCTGCATTTATATCGGAGGAAAAAAACAATGACGATCACAAAACAGACAACAATGGGCGAAATGCTGAGATATGACGGCGGAATCGCATACGTACTCATGCAGTCAGGAATGCACTGCGTAGGCTGCCCCTCTTCCATCATGGAATCTCTGGAGGAAGCATGCATGGTTCACGGCCTCGACTCTGACGAAGTACTCGCATCCATCAACGCATACCTTGAATCAAAAGCACAGTAAAACAACGCAGTAAAAATTTTTTTTACAAAACAAAAACGCTGCTCTCAGGTTTTATAATACATCCTGAGGCAGCGCTTTTTTTATTGTGATTATTTGGTAAATGAACTATCCCGTACCCTCACAGATACTCTGCTCACTTAATACCGGCAACACTCAGAAGGTATCTGAATACCACCTGCGTAGTAACCTGGCTGAAATGTACTCTGTCGCCCGAAAGATAGGAAACACCTATCCCGGAAAGGTAAGAGTAAAGATCGACAAACCCGGCGCCCGTAGCAGCCGCAACGCTCTTAAGCCCGGTATTGAATCTGATCAGATCACTGTTAGATCCGCCGTACCCGTCAGCTCCGCCCAGGAACTGTCCGAGACCGACAAGATAAACGTTAGCTCCCCTGGACTTCCAAACCGGAATAATGGAAGCATAATAGGGAACATACTTATTGTAGATATAATCATAATCGTTCGTACCGATCCACACCGCGATGTCGGTATTGCCATCGAGAGAAGCAAGGATCCGGTTCTGGACCGCAGCGCTCGAAAGCCAGCTGATACCCGTGTTAGACTTGGCAACATAACTAACCTTTGCATTTGAACACCATGCACTCATGTAATCAACTCTCGAATCGCCCACGATAAGGAGTTTGCGATTTGTGTTCGTCTGCACACTCGGGGCAGTATACTTGCTCAGCTGCTTTTCAGCACCGAATCCGCCGAATGCCTTGGTATAGGTGTTGTTCGTATAAGCTCTCACCTTATAATAGTAAGTGCCCGATGTCTTGAGGGTTTTATCGCGGATCGCAGAGATATCTCCTCTTGTGATCGTCGCAACCTTCGAATAATTACCGCCTTTGGTAGAAGAACGATAGATCTCGTAACCGTCAGCTCTGCTGTTTTTCGTCCACACCACCAGGCCGCTGCTCAGCTTTTCTCTTTTCGTGTTTGTGACGTTCGTACGATTGGGTGCCGTTTTTACGACAGTATCCACATAGCTGCTGTAAACACGCTTACCGTTTTGTGTATACAGCCCTCTGATCCTGAACCGATAAGAGCCGCCAAAGTCGCCGGTAATATTGATCTGTCTCACATTTTTGCTCTTCCAGAACGTTTTGACCAGTTTATACTGACCGTTCTTATATCCATAGAGCTCAATTGCCGCTGTTTTCGAAGGATAAGTCCATTTCAGAGTAACGACATTGCCCACGGCCGACCCGACAAACGCGGGCTTACCGAGAGTTGCTGCCTTAACTGTTGCAGAAGTGCCCGGCAGCCACATGGAAAGCAGAATTGCCGCCATGAGTATTAACGCAGCCGAACACCTGCGCAAATGTTTTTCCATAAATTCCTCCATACTGCCTGATTGAAATCAGGATTGCCTTCAGATTACTCCGGGATCACTCCTCGGAAGGTTCCGCCGTTTCAGGGGCGGTTTCTATCGCTTCCTCTGCCTCTTCGTAAACAGCTTCCTCTACCTTATCGGTATCCTCAGCTTCTTCGCAGGCAGGCTCTTCGTTTTCTTCCGTCACTTCGACTGCCTCTTTCACTTCACAGGCGTCTTCTTCGGCGGTTCCGTCTTCAGCTTCGTCCGTCATAACCTCTTCCTCAGCGGGCTCCGGATTGGGAACCGGTGTGCCGCAGTACGGACAGAACATTGCATCTTTATCAATTTCTTTTTCACATGCAGGGCAGATCTTCAGACCTTTTTTTCCTGCAGCCGCCGCCTTCAGTTCATCGACCGCTTTTTTGTGTCCGGAAATTCCCTCACACAGCTCCTGAAACTCGCTGTCTGTCTCCTGTCCTTCCACAAAACGCGCATAGACGATCTTTCCGATCTCGGCCATCAGTTTTACAGCCTCATTCTCCTCAGCAGCAATTTTGCTGCGCAGTTTTGAAGACTCATAGACACTGCTCACTTTTTCGGTCAGACTCTGTGCTGTCTTTGACAGCTCGTCTAAAAAGTCTTTAGCCATGGTAACCATCTCCTTTTCTTCTTAAACACGGTTGCGTCCGTACACACAGATATGCGTCCGGATGACTAACCAAAGTTACATACCCCCCGGCAGGTACCCTTCCTGCCCGCGCATGAAGATTCTCGGACCGCCGCGGCCTTCGATGTACTCTCCCGTAATCACCACTTTGCCGATATTATCGTCCTTGGGGATCTCATACATGATGTCGAGCATATACTTTTCAAGAATTGCCCGGAGTGCTCTTGCCCCTGTGTCTTTTTCCATCGCCTTCGCCGCGATCGCCTTAAGCGCATCGTCGTCGAATTCGAGTTTGACCTCATCCATCGCCAGAAGCTTCTGATACTGTTTCAGGATGGCGTTTTTTGGTTCCTTAAGAATACGCACCAGCATATCCTCCGTAAGGCCGTCCAGCGCAAAGATCACCGGCAGTCTGCCCAGAAACTCGGGGATCATCCCGAATTTTCGGAGATCTTCGACCGTCACCTTTTCGAGAAGATGCGGGTCATTGTCATACTTGTCCTTCAGGTCGGCGTAAAAGCCGATCGATGCCTGTTTGTTCAGGCGTTCCTTGATGATATTTTCAAGATCGGGAAAAGCACCGCCGCAGATGAAAAGAATGTTGCTCGTGTCGACGACCGCCATCGGCACCATAGCGTTTTTGCTGGATGCACCGACAGGGACCTCGATCTCGCTCCCCTCGAGAAGCTTAAGCATGCCCTGCTGGACAGCTTCGCCGCTCACGTCTCTCTGATTGGTATTTTTCTTTTTGGCGATCTTGTCGATCTCATCAATGAATATAATGCCGTGCTCAGCCTTCTCCACATCGTTGTCGGCAGCTGCAAGGAGCTTTGACACCACACTTTCGATGTCGTCTCCTATGTAGCCCGCCTCGGTAAGCGAGGTGGCATCGGCAATGGCAAGCGGAACGTCCAGAAGCTTAGCCAGCGTTTTGACAAGATAAGTCTTGCCGCAGCCTGTGGGACCGATCATCAGCATGTTGGACTTTTCGATCTCTACTCCGTCCTTTTTGTCTGACGCGACTCTTTTATAGTGGTTGTACACCGCCACAGACATTATCTTCTTTGCGTACTCCTGACCTATCACATGCTCATCCAGCGACGCTTTGATGCGGTGAGGCGCGGGAATCTTTCGAAAATCAAAAGCAGGTTCGGTCTTTTCGACTTCTTTTTTCTTTTTGATCTTCTGCGGCATTCCCTCAGGACTGCCAAATCCGCTCAGATCGATCATGCTGACGTTCGGCATGTTGCTGAAGAGATCTCCCAGATTCAGTCCCCCGTTTTGGAACTGTGTGTTCATCATGTTGAAGCTCTTCTGCATGCAGTCGTTACACACGTGAATATTGTTAGGCAGTTCAACCATCCCGGTGCATTCCGATTCGGGACGCTTGCACAGAAAACAAAAGTTCTCATAGCCATTGTCTTTCTTCTCCGGCGATTCT
>CADCPK010000200.1 GCA_902803215.1 uncultured Lachnospiraceae bacterium | reverse complement strand
TCAGAATCAACGCCGACGTAAACGGAGCATATCAGATCATGAGAAAAGTATTCCCTAAAGTTACGGCTGATGGGATAGAGGGCGTAGTGTTACACCCGGTCAGAGTAAGTATTGCGTGAGAAGTACTGACTGACAAACATTTTATATTGTAATATGCAAATAATTGTTAATATTTACAAATAAAATGATAACGTGAAGGCTCTTTTGGAAACATATCGCACAAAAGAGAGTATCGCTGTTGAAGATATTATAGCATTTCATGCTGAATTTGAATATATTCATCCGTTTCAGGATGGGAACGGAAGAGTGGGCCGACTGATCGCTTTGAAAGAATGCCTGCATTACAATGTGATACCATTTATCATAGAAGATGCTAAGAAAAATTACTATTATAGAGGCCTTGCTAATTGGAGAAGTGAAAAAGGATGGCTCATGGATACATGCCTGGATGGTCAGGATACGTTTGTGAGACTACTGAAAGCGTTGGATATTTCATACTGATAGGTGACTCACTCAAAAAGGCACCCTCAGAAGGGGCGCTTTCTATTCAGCCATTCTTCATCCGTCTCATAAAACGGAGTCTGTTCGGGAAACTTCTCCGATATGATCTCCTCCGGCTTAAACGATTGGTTCAGCGGTTCATAGATGATAAAATTGGTCGTGATATTCCTGTTAAGTTTACACATAGCCAAGCAAAACCATTGAAATATGAATGACATCGTAATATAATTGTCCTACAAAGAGAAAGGGGGTTTTACTATGGCTACTTCATTATTACAGGTTCGTGTTGAAGACACATTAAAGGACGAAGCTGCAAAGGTTTTTGAAAGACTGGGAATAGATACTTCCACTGCGGTAAGGATGTTTTTAAAGCGTGCGGTCATGGAAAACGGGATACCATTCAGAATGACTTTACCCAAAGAACCCTACAGTGCAGACAGAGGCTATCGAGCGATGGTGGAGATTGGGGAAGCATCAGAGAAAAACGGTCTGTCAGAAATGTCATTGGATGAGATCAATGCTGAGATTGAGGCATACAGGAAAGAACGTAAGGTGGTAGATAAATGAAATACTACGCCGTGTTGGATACGAATGTTCTTGTTTCCGCCATGCTGAAGACAGGCTCGGTGCCCGGTCAGGTTGCGGCAGAAGCATTAAATGGTGATATTATTCCTATTTTAAATGAGTAATTGGGGACGTTTCTTTTTGACTCATTTTTTGCATTCAAAAATGAGTCAAATAAACTGTACCCTAAACGTCCCCGATTACTCAAAATGAGTCGAAAAGAAATACATTACAACCGGTTACGATGACGGGACGTTCCGTCCGTGGAACCAGTGCCTGCGACTTGCTGTCGCGACATTCCTTTACAGATATGCACATCTTTAAACCGGAACATAGGGACGGTTCCTCGTTCCACACAAATGGAACCGTCCCCGTGTTCCATTTCCCGTGTTCCACAAGAGGACTCCTCACTATTGACTTTTCAGGCAAAGTTATGTAAGATAATGCGGTATTAGTTCAAGAAATCGAACAAATAAATTGATACATGTTGATATAAGGAGAATTTTTCATGCCCGATTCAGAGAATAAGCCTGCAGAGAATAAAGCCGCAGACAATAAACCTGCGGAGAATAAGCCTGCAGATAAAAAACCTGCGGAGAATAAACCTGCAGATAAAAAGCCTGCGGAGAGTAAGCCTGCGGATAAAAAGCCTGCGGAGAACAAACCTGCGGAGAAAAAGCCTGCGGAGAGTAAACCTGCGGAGAAAAAGCCTGCGGAGAACAAACCTGCTGACAAAAAAGCTGCAGAGAAAAAACCTGCGGACAAGAAACCTGCCGGAAATTCCGGGGCTAAGCCTGCTTCGAAGCCTGCACCAAAACCCGGAGCAACAATACCTGAGGCACTTACACCGTCAGAGGCTTATGAAAAAGCGGAACAGTTTCTTCTTGCAGATGATAAGATCACCGACAAGTCCTTCCGTCCCGATAACTTCAAGACTGCTGCAAAGTATTTTAAACTGGCGGGAGATTTTAAGAACGCAAAGAAGAAGGCTGAGGAGTGTCTGAAAGCCGCCGAAAAAGCTCGTGAAGAATATGTGGAAGACTTCTATGTCGAAGGCGTAAGACTCATGGATCAAGCCAGGCAGCCTGATGAATACGAGACAGCCAGAAGACAGTTAGCCAAGGTTGCAGGGTATAAGGATGCGGATGCGCTCGCAAAGCAGTGTGAAGAGAAGGAAGAAGCGCTCTATCTCAAAAGCGCGAAGCGGGCACGCTTTAAGATTCTTCTTTTTGCCGGTGCAATTGCTCTCATCATCATTTTCATCAACTCACCGCTGTGGGACAGAATGATGGGCCTCCGGTTATCGGGCAATCAGCAGACAGAAGAGAGCAAGCCCGAAGAGGAAATTCCCGAAGAAGAGCAGCACGGCAAAGGCAACTTTTTTGAGCCTGCCGAGGCTGAGCCCGGCGACAAGATCACCTTTGGTCAGTACGACTGGCGTGTGCTTGAAAGAACGGATGATCAGCTTCTTCTTCTGATGTCCGGTGCAGAAAAGCACGAGGAGACCAGAGGGAGAGCATACAACGATACTCTGGAAGATACCACCTGGGCCGACTGTACACTCAGGGCCTGGCTTAACGGAGAGTTCTTGGAGAACGGCTTCTCGGATGAAGAAAAAGAGAAGATCCTTTCAGAGAAATATGAGAATCCCGATAATAAAGAGTACGGCACAGATGGCGGTGAAGATACAGAAGATAAAGTAACGCTTCTCACCGGAGAAATGTATGAGCAGTATAAGGATCTGATCAGCACGATCAGTATGAACTTCTGGATTCGCGAACCCGGCTATACACAGCAGAATGCGCAGTTTGTATCTCATCGTAAGGTGGTAATGCCTTATGGGTATGGGGTGGACAGTGATCAGTTTTATGTGATTCCGATGATGCGGATCGCTATATAATGAGTAAATGGGGACGTATCTTTCTGAGTAAATGGGGACGTATCTTTCTGACTCATTTTTGCTTGCAAAAATGAGTCAGAAAGATACGTCCCCATTTACTCATTTTAAGAAGTCCTTCATCGCCGCGACCATCTCATCGAGTTTATTGTTGAAGCAATGATCGTCGTCCGTGATAATGCGGAGGGTGGCGTTTTCGTACAGTGACGCAGCTTTTTTCGAGTAGAACACAGGTACGGATTCGTCGGTATCTGCGTGAACCAGCAATACGGGTTTTTTGAATTTGCGGATCGCCTCTTCGACAGGGAGAAGCTGGGCGACGCGCAGATAGTTGCCTCCGAGGACCTTTCCGTCTGGGAATTCCACCTGGGTGGGAATATCTTCGGGATTAAAAGAACAGCCCAGCATGGAGCCTGTACGTGCGCCGTCGCGGATGACAATTGCGGGGGCAAGTGGTATAATAGCTTTGAGGACATCGCGTTTCATGGCTCCGACAAGTATCGTTGCGAGGCCGCCCTGTGAATGGCCGCACAGATAAAGGTCCGTCACAAAGGGGAGTGCGGAGACGTAGTCCACGACCGCCAGCAGCTCATCCAGCCATTTGAGCAGATTGTGATCTTCGAAGCGGCCGTCGCTTTTACCGTGGCCGTACATTTCGACCCTGAGAGCGGCCATGCCGAGCTCCGTGGCTACATTTGCCGCAGCGATTATATGGTTTTCTTCCATATGGCCTGTGAAGCCGTGGACGATGATCATCAGAGGGAATTTATCTGTAGTTACCTCTGGGAACTCAAGCTTGGCGTGAAGACGAATTCCGTCATGATTGATAAAAAATTCCCGGTTTTCCATGTTAACTGCCTCCTCCCTGCAGCGCTTGTTATATTCCAATTGATTTATGCATTCACAGTATATGACATTTTAGCATGATGAGTCAATGAGATATGTATTTCCTTTTATGTATTGACATTATTCAAATTTATCTGTATAAATAATATATTGTCAGACAATATTGTGGCATTTGTGTTCAATACACATCAGGCATGGATTGATGGATTATATTATAATAAGGAAGGAATATTTTGAATCATGAATGATAAGTGCAAGAATATTCTGAAAAAAATAAAGGAGCACTCCAAAGTGCAGGAAATGAAAAAGTATATTCAGCACGGTGACACATCCACATTTGAGCACTGCGAGAAAGTCGCAGACCTCAGTTACCGCATCAACAAGCGCCTGAACCTTAATGCGGATGAAGAGACATTAGTCACCGGCGCAATGCTGCATGATTTTTACCTTTATGACTGGCATCATAAAGATGACGGTTCACATGAGCTGCACGGATTTTTTCACGCAGAAAGAGCTTCAAAAAACGCGCAGGAATATTTCAGCGTGAACGAGCATGTGCAGGACGTGATCAAGTCGCATATGTGGCCGCTGAACATCACCAAAATACCAAAAACAAAAGAAGCCTGGATCGTGTGCGCGGCAGATAAGATCGTGTCTGCTGAAGAAACGATAAGACGAAAAACACATAAAAAAGATAATGAAATGAATGACGCGGATCAGGAAGGAAAAAACTCTGAAAAAGGCCTTGTTGATGATAATCAGGGAAATGAGGCTTAATTGCCTTAAAATCTAGCCATATCTATTTGATAAACTCGCGTTTGTCGTATAGATCAATAAGACAGGGGACGGTTCTCTGTCTTGCTCTTTTTTTAGAGACGTATTTCGTTGATTCATTTTTACCAACAAAAATGAGTCAATAAAATACGTCCCCAATTGCTCATATGCAAGACAGAGAACCGTCCCCTGTCTTTTATTCTACTTCTCTAAGCAGCTTATCCAGCTTTTCCCTCTGTTCCTTAGTCGCGCTTGTAAACGGGCCCCAGGTAAATTCTTCGAGGGTACACAGTTCTTTGACAAAAGGAATGTGATCGTTGAGATCGCGATATTCTTTCTGAAGGATTTCTCGGGTCTTTGGATTCGCGGTAAGTTCCTCCCATGTAGAGTCGATATTGTAAGTTTTACGGCACGGAACCGTCGGTGCGTAAGAAATCTCATATGTGCCGGCAACAGCCTCAAATATGGCGTTTTTGCCGTCCTGGCACACACCTGCGTCGATTCCCTGAGCAGCCAGGCAGGCCTTGATATCCTCTGCCTTTGCATCGGGCAGGATGATCGCTGCCTTTGTATCAAACGGGATCACAAAGCGGAATTTGAGCTCTTTACCGCCGTTTTTGATCTCCCACCCCGACTCGATATGGCCCGAAGCGGAATCCAGCGTTGCATTGGCACAATCGATCCGGTAGTTCGGTGCCGGATGGATGATAAAGCGTTTGAAGCCTGCGCCTTCGTTGCAGGGATTGATGCCGGCCATATTGCGGAACATCCACTCGACGATGGAACCATAGGAATAATGGTTGAGCGAGTTCATCTCGGTGCCGCTGATCTTTCCGTCAGGCATGACACTGTTCCAGCGCTCCCAGATCGTTGTGGCGCCCATAAGAACCTCGTACAGCCATCCCGGATAGCCCTTCTCCTCCAGCAGATGATACGCAAGGTCGTTCATTCCGTTCTCAGAGAGAACTCTGCAAAGGTAAGGTGTACCGACAAAGCCGGTTTCCAGATGATAGAAATTCTTTTTCAGTTTCTTAAGAAGGCCCTTGCGGACACGTTCATACGCAAAATCGGGAGTCAGATCCATGTAAAGAGCCACAACGTACCCGGTCATGGTATCTACGCAGAGATTTCCTGCCGGAGTAAAATACTCTCTGATAAAGGCATCCTTGATCTTCTTCGCATGAGCTTCGTAATATGCCGCATCCTCTTCTTTTCCAAGGATACGAGCCGCCTTGGCCACGATATTTGTCGAGTAATAATAGTATCCGGAAGCGATGTAACCGGGGTCGGTCCCGCCGTAGACACCGCCCGCATAGTTGCCGTCCAGCGCCAGCCAGTCTGCGTAATGCGTGCCGGTGAGCCACAGGCCTTTGCCGCCGTCCTCGTCGTCCTGACGTTTCATATAATCGACCCAGCCCTTCATACTGTCATACTGACGGCGAAGGATTCCGCGATCACCCGAATGAAGCCATGAATTCCACGGAATAATGGTAGCTGCATCGCCCCATGCTGTAGAAGCATCTCCGGAATAATTACAAACCGGAACGACATCCGGAACACTTCCGTTCAGTTTCCGCTGCTCAGCGTACACATCTCTGCCGTACTTGGTATAAAACGCGTAAGTATCTGCAAAGAAATTCGCGGTGCCCGAGAAGATCTGTGCATCTCCCGTCCATCCGTAACGCTCGTCACGCTGCGGGCAGTCGGTCGGTACATCGACGAAGTTGCCCTTCATTCCCCATCTTGCGTTATGCACAAGCTGATTGACGAGCGGATCGGAGGTGACTACATCGCCTCTCTTCTCCAGCTCGGAATGAATGACCAGTCCTTCGAAATCATCGGGATCGATCTCACCCTGCCATCCTTCCACCTTCACAAAACGGAAGCCGTGGAAAGTAAAATGCTCGCGAACAACGCGCTCACAGCCGTCGGAGATATAAGTGAATTCCGATTTTGCGGTACGCAGGTTTTCATTGTAGAAGCAGTCGTCCTGCAGGATCTCTCCGGTCTGCATAAAGATCTTTGTGCCTGCCGGTGCGTTACACCTGAAGCTGATCCAGCCGACCATATTCTGGCCGAAATCGAGGATCGTCTCACCCTTCGGGGAAGTGATGACTTCGATCGGGTGAATCCGCTCGTGAATTCTGAGCGGTGCCGAAAGCCTCGGGGAAAGTCTCTCATAACCAAGGTCGATAAGACGAACGCCGAACTCTTCGCTCACATCCGCCGTTGCATCGTACACTTCGCCGCAGTAAATACCGCTCGAAACGATACGGCTCTTTCTTGCCTTCCAGCTCTCATCGGTCACAACGACCTCTTTGCTTCCATCTGCATAATAAATATGAATTTCCGCGATCGCCGCAAGACGGTCGCCGTAGTTCTCATAACGCTGTCTGAGGCCGAAATTACCTTTGTACCAGCCGTCTCCGAGGAGCATCTCCACACGGTTTGTGCCCTGTTCCAGATCGATATTGTAGGTCTGATACTGGATCCAGGTGTCATAATCGCAGAAACCGGGAAGAAGGCACTCATCCCCCTGCTTCTCTCCGTTCAGATAAAACTCATATAAACCAAGGCCGACCATATATGCTGTGGCCTTTTTCACTTCTTTTTCAATAGTGATATCTTTGTAAACGGCGGCCTGCACTTCTTTTTCCGCATCAGGAGTGATCCATTTGGCAGTCCAGGGATCATCCTGAGCGTCGACCGTCCCGTCAAAGCCATGCCAAGTTACCGCTTTGGCAGTCTCAAACCACGCAGTGTCGCTGACTGCGCTGTCTCCCGCATCATCGATCACAGAGACCTTCCAGAAATAACGGGTCATTGGCGCAAGCGTGATGGGAAGCTCAAAGGCTGTGCTCACGATATCCTCACGTTCTCCGCTGTCATAGATCACATTCTGAAAATCCGCATCGGCGGCAACAAGTATTCTTGCGCTCTTCTGAAATTTGCCTGACGCATCTTCCACAATATAAGAAACTGTCGGGGCAAGAAGATCAAATCCAACCGGATTGGTTAAATGGTTTAGTTTTAAATGTGTAATTTTCATAATGATAATCCCTTATAATTACATATTTTCATTTTGCGCATCATTGTTTTGGTCAGTTGAGTGCTTTTTACCCACGGTCACTTCAAAGCCGCTCTCGGGGGCATTATCAGCCTCAAATATGAGATCATCCTTATACAGAAGAAGGCACCTCGCATAAGTATTGGTAAGCCCGATACCTCCCATCTCGGCCTCGATCGGGACCGAGTTGTCGGCATACATACGTTTTACATCGGCAAGCCTTTGCTTCACCGCAATAAGCTTATCCGCATCAGCCCCGCTTCCGTTGTCCTTTATCCGTATGTACCAGCATTTGGGATTCCACACACCGGTGAGGCTGATCTCCATCCTTACATCGGTATCATGAAAACCATGTTTGATACAGTTCTCCACGATCTGCTGAAGCGTCATTTTGGGAATGATCTGCTCCCGCACTTTCTCATCCATCCGCACCGTGATCTGCAGTCGGTCTTCGTACCTGCAGCGAAGCAGATAAAAATAGCTCTCCAGATACTGCAGCTCCTCTTCCACCGTCGCGGTCCTCGCCTTGTTGTTGGTGGAATAACGGAGCATATTTCCGAGCGCGCCGCACATCTCGCAGATCACCTCGTCATCCGCGATGACCGCCCTCGAAGAGATGATGTTAAGCACGTTGTAGATAAAATGAGGATTGACCTGAGTCTGCAGCGTGTCGAACTGAGCCTGCAGCTGAAGCGTCGATGAACGTTTCTCGTTCTGAAGCGCTGTGTCGAGACGCCCGGTCATGGCCTGAAAAGACCTTGCCAGTTCGGCAAATTCATCCAGCTGTCCGCCGCTTTTTTCCATCTGCTGTACCAGATGATCGTCCTGCAGGTTTTCGATGTTGGTTGTCTCGACGATCTGCTGCAGCCTTTTGACCGGCCTTGTGAGGACCAGCGACCACAGTATGATGAACAGAAGACTCAGCGCGAACATGATCAGTGCCGCAATAAATGCCGTTGTAAAAATACGTCGCCGCGCTTCCTGCATAAGACCTGTCGATTTGAAAGCCAATACAGATACCGCAAAGCTGTCCGAGGTGCTCTTGGCGTAAATATAGCCGTTTTCCTGAAGCGTATCTTCTTCGGACGCCCTGTCTGCAATGTCACCGAATGAGTGCTGCCCTTCCGGTTCCGACACGGAATTGGTATACAACAGTTCTCCATCATTGATCAGAACAGCAAAAAAGGTCTGAGGATCGGCAGATTCCAGTTCTTCAAGGGAATCTAATCTGCTCTCCACCTCCAGAAAGCCCATATTATAACCTCGGGGGGCTTTCATCAGAGAAAAAACAGGCTCTTTCCTGTAGGCGCTCCAGAAGTCCTCATGAGGCCCGATGATCACAGTACGGCCGTCTTCCTCAATCACAGGGCCGAGATAGTCGATATCGTCAAGCGAGAAAGACTCAATCAGACGCTGATTGACTTTTTCGTCTACGTCGCCGCCCTCAAACTTAACAGGACTGCTGGTCAGAAAGCCGTTATTGTTAAAAAAAACAGTCCTGTAGGAATTGCGCATGATGTATTCCGTAGAGACGCCGGTGGACATAACTTCCTCCGCTTCTCTCTCGTAGGTAAACGGTACTCCGCCGTCAGCGGCTCTGCCGAGGATGGTGATACTGTCCAGCATGGACGAATCCGACAATATATAGTACAGAATGGCATTCATCCTGTCCAGCCTGTCGTTCATCTGTGCAGTGTACGACCTGGCCTGCACCTTCAGACTCTCTTTCTGCGAATTCTCTTCATAACGAAGGCCGGTCCTGTAAAGGACCAGCCCCAGTGTCAGTGAAACAAGCAGGGAGATGGTCGCATAGGCCAGAATCATCTTAGTTCTAAATTTCATATCCCTGCCTCTTCTTCGTTTTTAACCCTTTACAGAACCGGCAACCATACCGTCAACGATACGTTTGTTGAAGATAAGGAACAGGATCAGCATCGGAATGGTGATAATGATAATGTCCGCGAACAGCAGGTTAAAGCTGCTCTGGACCTGGCTGCGGTAATTGTACAGCGTCTGCTGCACGGTAACATTGTCGGCACCGGGCAGGAAATACAGCGGATTGGTAAAGTCGTTGAACGTCTGTACGCCGACCAGAATGATCAGTGTAGCCTGGATGGGCTTTAACAGCGGGAAGACGATCCTCGTGAAGATCCCCCAGCGGTTGCAGCCGTCGATCTCGGCGGCCTCTTCAAGTTCTGTCGGGATCGAAGCCATATAGCCGCGATACAGCATGATGGCAAACGGTGTCTGCAAGGCTATCTCGATCATGACCATGGAGAACATGGTCTTGTAAATGTGCATGGTCTGCAGCAGATGGATTGTCGGCAGGATCGAAGCCGGGATCATCAGGCCGAGCATGATGACGGACTGTACTGCTGTCATGATCTTGTCACGGCGTCGCTGAATGACATAGGCTGCCATGGCTGCCGTAAACAGAAGTCCGAGGACGGTAAAGATCGTCAGTATCGCGGAATTCTTAAATGCTTTGATCAACTGGAAATTGTTATACTTGATGACCTCAATATAGTTCTCAAAATGTATCTCGGTCGGCCAGCTGATGCTCAGCCTGCTTGCTTCCTTCTTGGTCTTTATGGACTGCACAAACATGAAATAGAAGGGGACCAGGAAAAGAATAACAGTCACGATAACACCGATGATATCGGCAAGGAGGGTAAATCTTTTCTGTTTTTTCATTACTGGATCGCCTCCTCTCTCTTGTTAAGGAAGTGCTGCAGCGGGAATGCGATGATCGAAATAAGGATCAGCATGACCACGTTGCCTGCAGTGGAAAGACCGTAGAAACCGGCCGCGTACTGTTTGTAAATAACCGATGCCACGACGTCCGTCGCAAAGCCGGGACCGCCGCCCGTCATCGTCCAGATCAGCTCGAAGGTTCTCAGACCGCCGATGAGCGAAAGGATGATGATGGAGTTCTGTGAAGGCGCTACCAGAGGCAGTGTGATGTTTGTCAGCTGCTGCCAGGGTGTCGCACCGTCGATGGAAGCCGCTTCATAGTACGTCTTGTCGATGGACTGGATACCTGCGATATAGATAACGACCGAGATGGAAAGACCTTTCCACACATCGACGAGAATGATGGACAGAAGCGCGATCTTCGGGTCACCCAGGAAGTCGATCGGTGTTCCGCCGAGAGCCTGGATCACTCCGTTCAGAAGACCCTTTGTCGGATGCATCATGTAGGAAAAAGCAAGACCTACGGCAACCATCGATACCAGGTTCGGGAAGAAAACTGCCGAACGGATAAAGTCTTTGGTCTTGATCTTGCCGGTCAGGAACACTGCGATGAAGAATGCGAGTACGACCTTCAGGATACAGGTACCGAAAGCATAGATCAGCGTATGTACGACAGAGGAACTCATGGCATGCTCTGAGAAGAACAGCTTATAGTTGTCCAGACCGGTAAAACGGGCGGTCTCAAAGTTCCAGACTGTCAGTGAATAATAAAGAGATGTGATGATGGGCCAAAGGAAAAATACACAGAAGATAATTAGCGAAGGGATCACGAACCAGAACGGATACATGCTCTTCTTTTTATCTGCAGACTTCATATTACTGTCCTCCATGGGATTTGAGCATAAAACGAGGGCTGCCCCGGTAAGCCGTCGCTTATCGTGGCAACCCCGTTCATCACCTGTCTTATATGATTGGTTCTAAATGATTCAATGTCAGAAGATTATTCCCAGTCATATCCGAGCTGTACAGCGGATTTCTTGCAGTCTTCGTCATAAGCTGCCGCTGCTTCTGCGCCTGACATCTGGCCAAGGCCTACTGCTACGGTAAGCTGCTCACAGGTCGTTCCCTTGATCGGGGATACATACTCAAGAGCCGGAGTATTCTTTCCATCATCGAAGTACTGCTGCATGTCTACACGAACTGCATTGCAGACAGAATCCGGAAGCTCATAACCCTTAATGCAGGACGGGCCGTTTGCACCGTAGGTCTCAAAATACAGGTTAAGCATATCTTCAGAGTAGTACAGCTCGAGGAAAGCTTTTACTGCATCAATATTAGCGCTGTCTTTGTTTACGTAGAAGGACATCGGCTCCCATACGGTAAGGCCGTGATTTTCGGGATCGTCTCCGGGAACACCGAATACGCCGATATCATCGGGATCGTCAGCGTTTGCGATGATCTGCGGAAGCTGCTGGGTAAGGATGAACCAATGGGTAGCTTCGCCAAAGCCGATAGCCATGTTGCCGTCTTCTACGGTAGCTGCGGATTTGTCAGCGTTGAGGAAGTCAACCAGATCTTCATATTTTGTCCAGCTTCTGGTAGCAACCGGGATATCCGCATATTTAGCGGTTCCTGCGGTGTACTCTTCTGCGAAGGTCGGATACTCTGCGGCGATGTTGTAGTAGTCGCCGAGGAAGAGAACCTGTGTAG
Organism: uncultured Lachnospiraceae bacterium; assembly: GCA_902803215.1. Taxonomy (GTDB): domain Bacteria; phylum Bacillota; class Clostridia; order Lachnospirales; family Lachnospiraceae; genus Blautia_A. The sequence goes on along the minus strand of CADCPK010000200.1, from coordinate 4,265 downwards.
CCCATGTCTCGCCGCCGGTAAAGTAAACCGGAGTCTTTCCTGCATCTGCAAGAGCCTGGCAGTTAGCTACAAAGTCATCCCATGTGTGCGGAACTTCAAGTCCGAGCTCTTCATAGTCCGGTTTGTAATAGATGACTGCGCCGGCCTGTGTGGAGGACTGCGGAGCGCCGTAGATCGCGCCGTCGATCGTTACGGAGCTGAGGAAAGCGTCGTCAAACTTCTGAACGATATCCCAGTCGGAGATGTCAAGGAATGCTCTGGAGGGATTCAGGTCATAAAGTTTGGAGCCTGAGTTGTAGCAGAGGAAATCAGGAAGGTCATTGGAAGCGATCCTTGTCTTGATGATGTTGTCGCCCTCAGATCCGCCGGGGTTGATCTCAACTTCTACATGGATGCCGGTCTGCTCTTCAATCGCATCGAAAACTGCCTTTGTTCCGTCATTATACTCTGCGTTTCCTGCCCAGAATGTAAGTGTGGTTCCGTCAAAAGGTTTGTCTTCCGCCATAACGGTGATTGAGCCAACTCCCATTACCATTGTTCCGGCAAGCGCCAGTGCCATTACTTTCTTGTACATAGGTCCTCCTTTGTTCATAAGGTGCTGTGAGAGCAGTCTGTATTCTCCGTTAACTGCCTCTCACGTTTTTTGTTAGTCACATTTTAACCGGGAATTCACGAAATGTACATGGATTTTTCGATAACCCCGGATTGAAAATTGAAAACTGTGCAGTCAAAGGCAACCGGCAATTCGCTTCGCTGCCTGCCGCTGACCAATAGCCCACTTCGCGGGGTATTGGTTATATTTTATGACATGATATCTGCACCTGAACTCTCCGATTTTAAGAATTCGGCGGGGCTCATGCCGGTCGATGAGCGGAAGATCCGGCTGAAATAGAACTGGTCCTGATAGCCGACCAGCGGAGCGATGTCCTTGACATACATCTTCGGGTTGGCCCGCATCAGCTCCTTTGCCCTGTCCATGCGGATATCCGTGAGATACTGAGCGTAGGATTTTCCCGCGTACTTGCGGAACAGTTTACTCATGTAAGCCTGCGAGATCGCAAAGTGATCCGAAAGATTCTGCAGGGAAAGCGCCTCGGAAAGATGTCTGGAGAGATACAGCTCCACATTGCCGAAAAATGCAGGCGAGTCGACCTTTGGCGGCTCCTTCTCTTCTGCCTCGCCCGGGAAGAAGATACCCTTCAGGTTTTCCTTCAGCATAGGAAAAGAGGTGGCATAGTAAAAGGCATCTTCCAGCCGGTATTCGCTTTCCAGAATGCCGTCTTCTTCTTTATTCTTCATGCGCAGGAAGTGGAGGATCCTCCTTGAGGCTTGCTCCATCCAAAGCTGTGTATGCCTGTCCTCCGCCCATTTGTCCATGGCTTTTATGATCCTGTCATAGACCAGATCGTTTCGCTTTTGATCTGCGAGGAGCTCCAGTTCGGTAAGAAGACGGTCATTTTCTCCCGAGGAGATGTTTGGAAGCGGCCTCTGTTCGGAATCGGGCCGATCAAGGTCGACGGTCTGACTGCAGCCGACGGTACTTCTCATATTCAATGCATCATAAAGCCCGCGGATCTTTTCGGGGATCAGCTGCCTGCCGAACGGCCTTCCATATAAAATAAGTGTAGTATAGGAGTCTTTACCTGCTCTTCTCTCCTTCAGCCGGTTCATGTATGCTTCTACCGGCTGTTCGGCAAGCAGCACTTCGGGGATCAGATGCAGCTCCTCCATGCTGTCGCGCCCGTATACCGAGAAATTCTCCTCGGGATTTCCAAAAATCTCGGTGCCCGAAGAGCTCGAGAAACGCCGTGGAAGGCCATTCTCGCGAAGAATCGCGGCGCAGTAGCTGTCCATCGGAAAAAGCCGGTCCATCTCGCTCTGCGGTACTTTGACTCCATGACACAGCTCACGCAGCACTTTGTTTCGCCTTTCATAGAAGGCCGCCTGAAGTTTAAGCCGCACACGCTCCATCATCGAAACGATCACCGAGGGAACGATGGGCTTGGCCAGATAATCGAGCACACCGGTCTGTATCGCGTCACGCATATATTGGAAATCCTGATAGCCGCTGATCACCACAAAACTCACCTCGGGCTCTGTTTCTCTGACCGCTTTTGCCAGCTCCAGCCCGCTCATGAGCGGCATGGCAATGTCGGTCAGCACAAGGTCGGGCTTTGCTTCAGAGAGCATTTCCAGCGCTTCGCGTCCGTTTCCTGCCTTTCCGACTACAGTAAAAGCAGGACAGTTTCTTTCGATGATGCGCTCTATGGCTTTTACTGCCATAGGCTCATCATCCACGATCATCACACGGTATTTAAGAAGGGACTGTTCTTCTGCCATGATATTTTTCTCCGGTCAATAAAAGCAATAAGCCGGATCGTTTTAGGATCCGGCTTTATTGAAATTTTTGTTTTATTTACAGTGCAACACTGACTTTTTCACGGTACTCCTGCGGTACCTCGTTCTCGTCGAGAGACATGCTGATGATAAACTTAACGCCAAACTTTTCTCCCACTGCATCGAGCTGGGAAAGTGTATTTGTTACATCCAGGCCTTCAAGCTTGGCTGTTGTAAGGAAACTGTCAAGGTAGATCTGCTCCAAATCGTGATCCTGTGAGATTATGCCGCAGATGAATCCAACAAATTCGTCTGCGTTTTTGATCGGGTAAACCGAACAGTCGATGAGGCGAACACGGTTGCTGAGTTCGAACATATGCTTCGTATTTTTATCCAGGTAAACAATGCTTCCGTTAACTTCCTTTACAGCTGCATTGACTCTTTCGAGCAGTACTTTCGTTTTTCCTTTTCCTTTCCTTCCAACAATAAGTTCAACCATGTAAAAATCCTCCTTAACAATTATTCCCTTTATCATCATAGAGCAAAAACAGGCTTTGCTTTTGGTGATATTCAGGCTTTTTCATATATTTATTATACTTGATTTTGTCATTTTCGTCAATATCTCATGCCTCATTGATGACCTGAAGAAGCGAATTCATCTCCTGGTACAGAACATCCTTCGTTGTGGCGCCCATGACGATCGAGCAATAAGGATGTCCGTAAGCATTCTGGCTCAAAAGCGCCAGACAGTTTCCGGCGTCCTTTGTTGTACCGGTTTTTCCGCCAAGGATCGTAACATCCTTCGGCGCTGTGGAATCGCCGGTAAGATAATGGTCCGTCGCTTCCAGATATGTCGCCATGACGGTCCCGTCCGCCCGGGTATAATTGACGGTATAGCCGGGAAGCTGCGAGATCTGTGTGAATACAGGATATTTATATGCCTCGTTCAGCATAAGGTAGATATCGTAACAGGTAGTATAGTGATCGGGGTCTGTAAGTCCGTGCGGATTGGTAAAATGTGTTCCTGTGCAGCCCAGCTGTCCGGCGTAGGTGTTCATCATACTGACAAAATCGGCCTCATTGCCGGCGATATTCCGGGAAAGAGCGGCCGCCGCATCATTTCCGGAATAGACAAGAAGACAGTACAGGAGCTGTTCGACGGTAAGCTGATCTCCCGCAATAAAACCGCAAACCTGGGCTCCTTCTTCCAGATTGAGGTCTTCCTGCGTGATCGTGATCGTCTCATCGAGATCGCCGTATTTCAGCACAAGAAGGGCCGTCATGATTTTGGTGATACTGGCAGGATAAACTCTGTCCAGAGCACCGAGCGAGTAAAGGACTTTTTTTCTGTCCATATCTACCAGCAGACCGTGCTGGTCATTGCCGAGACTTGCCGTCTCGAGCGGCACATCATCGTTGACAACACAGAGGTCCGCCGCAAACGGCACAGCCAGGAGCTCTTCTTTGTGTGTCAGCTTGTTGGCAAACTCCGTGCTGAGAGAATATGGCTTGTTCAGCTTGCTGAAGTTACCGTCACGCAGAAAATATAAAGCTGCAAATCCGGCTGCTCCGCAGACGACCAGAAGCAGAAGAAGGAGAAAAGTCATGCGGATCCTTTTCATCAGGGCCCTCTTCTTACGCGCCTTCTGCCTTGGAGACAGAGGCTGACGAGTCCTGACAGGAGCAGCTGTCGGATAGTCCGGCTTTGTATTCTTCGAGTCGGCTCCCGAAAGCTTTGGCGGCTTTCCTTCAATCGCATTTATATCTATAGAAGAAGGTCTTGCCTGCGGTCTTGCAGCCTTTTGCCCGGGGCCGGCCTTCCTGACAGGTGTATTTTTCATGCTCATAGATATTCTTCCTGCCTTTCCGTCATATCCTGATGTTTCAGGATCTCTTTATTATACGCACTGCTCTGCAGGCCTATGTTA
>CADCPK010000199.1 GCA_902803215.1 uncultured Lachnospiraceae bacterium | reverse complement strand
TTGTACTTTTGATTATATTTCATTTTCATTCATCAGAACAGCGAATTGATATAAAGCCCTTGAAAATGTCTGTTTATTCAAGTAAACTATAGATGCTGTTTATTCGAATAAACACCCAATATAAGGAGCTGTTACATGAAGGATTTTGAACTCGGAGCTATACAGGAACGTTTTGCCGGCATCGTCTGGGAACATGAACCGATTGCGTCCGGTGAACTGGCAAAAATATGCGAAAGAGAACTGAACTGGAAAAGGCCAACAACATATACCGTACTTCGAAAGCTCTGTGAGAAGGGACTGCTTCAAAACAAAGACGGCATAGTAATTTCCCTGGTCTCACGTGATGAATTCTACTCGGCGAAAAGCGAGCAGATTATTGAGGATTCCTACAGGGGATCTCTGCCCGCATTTATCGCAGCCTTTATCTCCAGAAAGAATATATCCGCAGAAGAAGCATCCGAAATCCAAAGAATGATAGATTCCTTTAAAAAGGAGGGATAAACGTGAGCGCAGTATTCCTTAAGGTCTTGAATATGAGCATCACTGCAAGCTGGCTGATTCTTGCAATCATTCCGGCAAGGCTCATACTGAAGAAGGCGCCGAAATGGATACTCTGTCTTCTTTGGGGCCTTGTCGCCATACGGCTGATATGCCCGTTTTCATTTGAAAGCGCTCTCAGTCTTGTCCCAAGCAATGAAACGATCCCTCCAAATATTGCCGAGCAGCACGAGCCGGCTATTGATTCCGGGATTACGATCGTAAATGAATCTGTCAATCCGGTCATAGCGGAGTCATTTACACCGGCTCCGGAAGCAAGTGCAAATCCGCTGCAAATTGTTATTCCTCTTGCGGCAATGATATGGGTCGCAGGTATTTTCATTATGCTTGCGTACGCTATAATCAGTTGGTTAAAACTCAAGCAGTCAGTTTCCGCATGTGTACCGGTCGGAGAAAGGCTTCTTGCCTGTGATGAAGTCAGGATGCCATTCATCCTCGGTGTATTCAGGCCGTTCATTTATGTTCCATCATCCATGGACGCAAAAACACTAACATACGTTATTCGCCATGAAAAAGCCCATTTGCAGCGGCATGATCACTGGTGGAAGCCGCTGGGATTTTTATTGCTGTCGGTCTACTGGTTTAATCCCTTATGCTGGATCGCATATATCCTTCTTTGCCGGGATATCGAGATGGCCTGCGATGAAAAGGTCATCCATGATATGGACAGAGCGGATATAGCCGCGTATTCACAGGCACTTCTCACCTGCAGCTTTCGCCAAAAAAGAATCGCGGCCTGCCCGCTTGCTTTCGGCGAAGTGAGTGTGAAGGAGCGGGTCAAGGGTGTATTAAATTACAAAAAGTCGGCCTTTTGGATCATTGCAGCAGCCATTATTGTTTGTATTGCTCTGGCAGTTTGCCTGATGACAGATCCGAAGAAAAATGTCTACTCGGTCAGTGCTGACTCTGCCGTACAGCAGACAGAACACGCTTCCGTCCAGCAGGTGGAACCTTCTCCCACTCTGCAGGTGGAACCCTCTCCCGTTCAGCAGGCGGAACCTTCTCCCGCTCTGCACACAGAACCCGATCCCGCTCTGCAGGCGGAAGCATTTCTGACGGTCACAAGCGAGGGGCAGTCCGTTGCTGCGTACCCGATCATGCTGTATGAACGCACCTGGACGGCAGAGGGTTGGCACTATGTTGACGGCTCTCCGGCAGCGGCAGAAGTGACTCAGAATCCAGGGCAGATTCCCACTGTGACACTGGGCGCTGACTTCTCTGTTGTATTCGGCGGCGGTGCGGTGCGTAAAAGCGGCTTAAATGTCTATGACGAACAGTTCGTTCCTCTACGGGAGTCCTGGTATGGCGATACCGCTTTGAACTGGCTCACTCCCGGCACCTATTATTGTGTGATCGAGGTCCATGGTCCTCTTGGAGCCTACATACAATCAGAGGACGCTTATGAGGAAAGTGCTTACAGCTGTATTTTCCGTCTGATTGTTTCTGAAGAAGGTCCTGCCCCCTATATGCCTGGGGAAATACACGATCTGACACAGGCCACACTGCATTATCTTGGAAAAGACTATGTTCTAACCGATTCTGACAGTCTTAATCAACTGACAGAATGGCTTTCTGATGCGACCGAACTGATCGGAGGCGGTGCATGTCCCTTCGGCAGTATGCTTACTCTGACTCGCAGAGATGGCAGCGAAATCTCTCTTTGCCCTGCGGAGGACAGCTGCGGCACTGTGTTCTCTGGCGGGCACTACTATCGCTATGCCTCCGGGAATGAAGAATTCTGGTCGTTATTCGATGTCAAATTGTTTTGGATGGAGTAATCGGTACGGCCACGGGCGACCCGTGGCGAGGAAAAAGAAAACCGTCAAACCCTTTTATCAAGTGGTCTGACGATTTGCAATAAAAAAATCGATACGACAGGATTTTATGCTTCTTGACCGCAGGTCAAGATGAGAACCTGCGGCCTCTGCGAGCATCCAGAAACTAAAGAATGCCGGAAAATCAACGTTTTCCGGCACCGGGATCCACATGTCAACACGTGGTCTACACATTTTTTGAGAAAGGAGTGCTTCCGCAGCAATATTATTCGTATAACCGGGCAAGGTCTATATGCTTGATCTCATCCGTTTCATCTGCAGTGAATCCGGATCTGGAGAAGAAAACGTATTTATAACAATTAAGCCCGGTATTCTTTACCTGTTGTATTTCTTCATCAATTACTTCTCTTGATGTTTTTCTCTTCCTGAATTTTACTTCGTAGAAAACATACCCTATTTCATCCAGTGAAACGACATCAAACTCTCCATTGGTATGCGTCT
>CADCPK010000198.1 GCA_902803215.1 uncultured Lachnospiraceae bacterium | reverse complement strand
TTTTCGGAAATGCACCCTGAAAAATCTAAAATGCACCCGAGTCTTTTTTTTGGTGCATTTTTCTATCAAAATATGAGTACTAAGCCAGGTAAGGAAGCATTCTTTCCACATCTGTGCCCTGCCTTGTCCATAGGTTTATACGGTCAGTTATAAAGCTGAAACGCAGGTCGTGCACTGTTGGTTTATTGTTGCACTCTTTAGAGAACGCCGTCCGGTTCCAAAACCTGTTAAAGGCTGTGTCAACAGTTGTATTGGGAAGAGGCTTTGCCGGATTTCTCCCGGGGAAAAACCATTTCGGTTGTGCTCCAAGTAACGTACAGATATATCTGCTATAATCCCGACACAGGCAGGTTAATTCTTCGCCCATGTAAACAAGACGGTCTTTATATCCTTTTGTATCTAAGATGGTAAGGGTTCCGTATGAAATGTCCACGTTTTCAAAGGTTATCCCGCAAGCTTCGGAATTACGCAGCCCGCAGCAATAGATCATCCGGAATAAAACTTTATACTCATCCGCAATCCTTTGTGCATAAGGAGCGGCCATTCCCGGGACATAGGTATCGACCTCATGGAAAAAACCTGCCCGTTCACTGTCTGTGAATAAATGAGGTAACACGGTTTCTGCTTTCAGGCAGCTTTTGGGCAGATAGGCTGCTATCCCCATAGACATCATGTAAAGAGAAAGCTGCCTTACCACAGAGATTCGTTTGTTATGATTGGAGATTCCTTCTGAAACGGATTTTTCGCACCAACCGGAAAGAAACTCTTTTGTATAAGCAAGTGTTTCCAATCCATTGTTAACGCAATAATTATCAAAACGAAGGAGAATGGCTTCTTCGGTACGATAGTCATAACCGACAGCCCGTTTTTCCATTATCATACCGTAGATATAATCCGCCAGTATGCTTTTAAAAGTGAAAGGAGATTTTTCCTTCATCGGCCAAACCTCCCTTCCATCCTTATGGAGCGTTCGCCCAGATCCATGCAGCAAAGTTTCATACGGCATTCATCAAGGGAAAGGTATTTATGGACATTCGCCCGATCCCGGTGTCCGAGCATTTCTTTTACTTCATCCGGATCAGCCCCGCCCCGGAGCTTGTTTGTAGCGAAAGTCTTTCTTGTCACATGGAAACCCGATCCTTCTACTTTTCGTTCCGGAAGCGCCTTCTCCAGTGCTGTAGTACATGCAACTGTTGACTCGAGTTCACAATAAGGTGCTTTGGACCTAAGGAATACTTTTGGGTTGTCAGAAGAGGGCCGTTCTTTGACAATGTACCTGTATAAGGCGTTTGCTACATCAGCCGGCATGGGAAGGTATAGCTCATATCCTGTCTTTTCCTGCACGAAGCGAATCGAAACATCCTCCCAGTTGATATCTCCGATAACAAGGTTAATGATATCAATTCCCCGCAATCCCATGTACAGCCCAAGCTGGAGTATCGCTTTCTGCCGCAGGGAAATGATGCTATTGTCTGCTTCGAATAGATTCCGAAGGTGTTCCTGTTCCTGATCTGAGAGAATAATGACGAGGGTCTCTCGGGGAGCATGAACACGTGGAAGGGCAAGGAATAAAAACGGGTTGTTTAAGGCATTCCGATCTGAAAGATACAACAGAAACTTGCGTATCCTGGAATTATAGGCATTCTTCCCCGCCGGAGTCTTGTGCTTATCCACCAGGTTGAATTGTTTTACATGAAGACTCGTTACCTGTGAAAACGAAGTTATACCGATCCGGTCGAGAAAAAAGCAGAACCTGCTGCAGCTACTACCCATCATACTGATCGTGTTGCGTGCCATGTTCTCCGCTTTTTTCTCCTCCAGATATTCCATGACATAACCAGAGCACCAGGCCGGCAGTTTCTGAAGGATGGTTGTTCTTGTGGAAAACACCGCTTTCAAATCAATAGGTTTTCCCATTACAACATGACCGACCATGATCAGAACACGGCGGATACCGGATGCTTCGGAAAAGGATACTTGCTGCTTAAGGGATTCCGCCCACAGAATTCCGTGTTCAGGTTTGTATTTCAGTGAATTAACATCCATAAATAGATAAAAAAGGGTTATCGCCTGGCGAATGGAAGTAATGTATCCGTTGCCATACCCGCTATTTTTATGGATCTCTAATACGGTGTCTCCGGCAGCCAGGTAATCTTCCGGTGAAAAAACGTTCTCAGCGCTGTCCTGTTCTTCCCGCCATCGTTTGATGACATCGGGACTGATAGAAATCCAAAAACGGATCTTCCGCATGGTAATACCTGTGACGAACAGGGTATATCCATATGGGGCCAATCCTTTGTCATAAAGAAAGTAAAGCAGGGAATTAAGCCTTGAATGCATAAGGGCTTTCACATGATACGTACGTGTTTCAAGAATACGGCAGTATTCAAACAGTACATCATATGAAATATCTGATATTTCAAGACATCCGATCTCCTGGAAATGGAATAAGATATCACACATCTGATATCTGTAATCCTTAAGGGAAACCGGAGACAAGGTATCATTTGCTGTAACGAAGTCATCAATGAGCTGTTTGAAGCATTCCCGCAAGTAACGAAATCTGTTTTTTTCGGGATTAAAGCGATCATGCTGTACTTCACCGGTCAGGTAAACTTCATTAAGTTTGTTTATTGCAGCTTTATAGAGGGCAAATGATGTGTTTCCCAGACTACCGCTCTGTTGATCCAGCCAGGATGTTGCGAACTCCGAAGAGAAGGATATACCTTGCCGACTCAATGCATCACCTAAGGAATTGTAACAGGATGTGTAAAGTTCTATTGTAGTTTTCCCACGTCCTGTAGCCGCAAGATAATCGATAACAATACCTGTGTTGATTTGATACTGTTGTTGCATAAGAGGTCCTCCTTTCAAAAGATTTCCTCTTTATGCTACATCAAAACCTGATTATCCGCACATTTTCAGCGGACTACCCGTATAATATCTGTTTTTTTCGGAAATGTGCGGATAATATAAAACTGCGGATAAGATTTTTTATCCGAATATTCGGATAAAAAATCGAAAAGTTCCATCAAGTAGTAGACCGCTTCCTGGCAGAAGCAAGAGCAAAGAAGATCCGCACCCTGGAAGATCTGAACCGC